>JAYSOP010000870.1:0-5151 GCA_043722905.1 Chryseolinea sp. | reverse complement strand
GGGTTTCTGCAACCGGCTTTTAACTCTTAAGGTGAGAAATCTTTTATTCCATGTACATAATTGAAATACTTTTATTATCCTATTTCGGATACGTGTCATTTTATTCATTTATTTTAAGTTGCGCAGGACTTTTCTATAAAAACCGAATTGCCCCTCAGGCTAAAATATTAAGGAAAATAGCGGTGTTAATTCCCGCTTATAAAGAAGATCAGGTCATTCCAGGGGTTGCGGCACAGGCGTTAGAGCAAAATTATCCTGCTGATTTTTTTGACGTTGTCGTTATTGCCGATTCGCTCAAGGCATCCACGCTTCAAAAATTAAGAGCCCTTCCCATCAAAGTAGTAGAGGTTTCATTTGAAAAAAGCACGAAGGTTAAAGCGCTTAATCAGGCAATGCAGGTAATCGGTGACGACTATGATTGCGCATTAGTTCTGGATGCAGATAATGTCATGGAGCGGGACTTCCTCCGTAAAATGAATAACTTATTTGAGCTTGGCTTCCGGGCCATTCAGGGAAAACGGGATCCTAAAAATGAAAATACTTCAATGGCGCTGTTGGATGGGTTGAGTGAAACCATCAACAACTTTATTTACAGACAAGGAAACGTGGCGATAGGCTTTTCGGCCTCCCTGAATGGATCCGGGATGATATTTGACTACGCTAGCTACAAGGATATCATGAAAGGCATGGATTCAATCGGAGGATTCGACCGGGAACTTGAGTTGAGGTTACTTGACCGCGATATAAAAGTATATTTTGCAAAAGATGCTATTGTTTTTGATGAAAAGGTGGCCAATCATGAAGTTTTTGAACGACAACGCAAACGCTGGATTTCCAGTCATTTCTTCTACTTGCGAAAATATTTTGGTGAGGGGTGGGCAAAGCTGTTTAAGGGTGACCTTGTGTTTTTTAATAGCGCTGTACTGCGAAATATTCAATTGCCCCGCCTATTAAATCTTGGTCTTCTTTCGTTTGTCACTATATCGAGTTTCCTCCTGATTCGCTACGTCACTATCAATCCTGTATGGTGGCTGGTTCTTTTGGGTCTAAATGTTTTGGCCATGGCTTTCGCGATCCCACGCAGGTTCTATAACTTAAAATTATTAAAATCTGTATTTCTTATTCCTCGTCTTTTCTTTAAGATGTTTCTAATCCTTTTCAAATTAAAAGGAGCCAATAACACCTTTATCCATACCCCACATGGTCAGATAAAAGTTGATGCAAAAAAAAATGACTGATTATGGAAAGGATACCTAGAGTCACCATTATTACTATTAATTACAATCAACTAAAGGTGACCTGTGAGCTACTGAACTCTTTGAGAAATCTCACCTATCCAAACGTTGAAATTATCGTAGTAGACAATGCTTCGAAAGAAAATCCTGGTGAAGTAATCAAGAAACAATATCCTGAGGTTCAACTTATTGTCAGCGCTGAAAATCTGGGTTTTGCTGGTGGAAATAACCTGGGAATTGTAGCCTCCACGGGGAAATATATTCTTTTTCTGAATAATGATACAGAAGTTGACCCGGCCTTTCTCGAACCACTGGTAGCATTGTTTGAAAAGACTCCAACCGCGGGGGCAGCATCCTCTAAAATATTATATTATGATTCTGATAACATCATACAGTACGCAGGCAGTTCGCGCATTGACCCGTTTACAGGACGGAGTAAGCGTATTGGTTTTATGGAAAAGGATAATGGCCAACACAATATTCAACAGGAAACTGATCTGGCACATGGTGCCGCAATGATGGTTCCTAAAGATGTTATTGATAAAGTAGGAATGATGCCGGAATTCTTTTTTCTATACTATGAAGAAGTTGACTGGTGCGAATCCATTAAAAAAGCAGGCTATAAAATTTTCTTTGTTCCCGACTCTAAAGTCTATCACAAAGAATCCATGTCAATTGGAAAAAAATCTACGCTTAAAACATATTATCTCACGAGAAACCGCGTATTGTATATGCGCAGAAATACCTCTGGGTTGAAGAAACTTGCCTGGATCCTCTTCTTCATTGTTTTTTCGTTACCGAAAAATGCCATCACCTTTACCCTTCAACGTGATGTACAGCAGGGTAAGGCCTTTTTTAAGGGACTTTTATGGAATATCACCCATTTAAATAACGGCAAAAAGCTGAAATACTTCATTTAACTTTTAAGATGCATGAAAATAGGCATAGAAGTTCAACGGCTTTTCAGAAAAAAGAAATTTGGTATAGAAATTTCTTCATTGGAGCTCATTAAAAAGTTAAGAGAGATCGAACCTGGTCATGAGTTTGTAATTTTTGCTAAAAATGATGAGGACAGGGCCTGCCTAGAAACTTCCGGTAATGTTAAGATAAAATTGGTAGCAGGTAAGATGTTTGCTGACTTTGAGCAATTCTTTTTGCCGTTAGCAGTTCGTCGGGAAGGCGTGGATCTATTGCATTGCACCGGAAATACTACACCCTATTTTTCTTCAGTACCCATTATTCAGACACTTCACGATGTGATTTTCATGGATGATATTTCCGAAACAGACAGCTATTACCAGCGATTTGGAAATCATTACCGCCGCAAAATGGTGCCGATAGTAACTCCCCGGAGCCAGATTGTAATAACTGTTTCCGAATATGAAAAAGAAAGGATCATTCAAAGACTGGGAATCGCAGACCAAAAGATACACGTAGTGTACAATGGCCTTGACGAGAAACGTTTTTACCCACGTCCATATAATAGCCATGTTTCCGTGAAGCGTAAATATGATTTACCCGAAGATTTTATATTATTCCTGGGGAATACATCTTTTCGGAAAAACGCAGATAGGGTCATTGAAGCCTACGTTCAGTATAGTCGCAAAAGCGATAACCCTATGGCGCTCGTAACGCCAGGTTTGACGCAAGATTTCATTAAAAATAAACTAAGCAAATATAAATTTCCTTTTGACAAGCAAAAATTCATTACGCCAGGCTACATTCTGGACCAGGACCTGGCTTCCCTATATGGACTAAGTAAAATTTTTCTTTTTCCCAGTATCTCTGAAGGTTTTGGAATGCCGGTGATAGAAGCCATGGCTTGTGGGTCTCCCGTTATCACATCAAATACCTCCTCGATGCCTGAGATCGCTGGTAATGCGGCCTTATTGGTTGATCCGGCAAGTGCATCCGGCATCGCAGATGCTTTGCTCTCATTATCCGGAAACGAAAGTTTGCGACTGCATAAGATTGAGAAGGGATTTTCCAATGCGACAAGATTTAATTGGACAGCCTCCGCTGAAAAAGTTCTGAGTTTATATGAGCGGGTGCTAAAACGAGTTCAAAATCCGCAATCGACCGCAGCCTTTCTACGAAACGAATATTCGACTTCAAAGCATTGAAATCTGATTTATTTTTTAGGGGAAAATTTACGCAATCGATCCATCCCCCATTTTAAGGCAGGAATTTATTCGATAACAGAAAATGAACAATAATCAGGCGACAGTAAACCAATCAATTTGCTGAAATAATAAGGCACGAAATTTTATTGTGCTTAAATCGACAAAATAATTACCTCAAATCCATCCCTTATGAAAATCATCGTTGGCTGTTGGGCATTATGCCTCGTAATCTGCCAATCGGCCTTCTCACAGGTAGATACTACATTTATTTATAATACGAGTACACCCTACGGAACTTTGGATATCAGGGTTGCAAAATCCTCTACCCGGTTCTATTATTTACAAGAGAATAAAACCTATAGCTTCAGGGAGAGCGCCCCTGGCGTAAAGACAGAAACGTATCGAGACATGACATCCTGGAACTCCAGCCCATACACGCAGGGAAATCTGCGTGAAAAGAATGGGAGTTCTGATTACTTTGTCATGAACTACCGATTACTTTTTCCAGGCAACTATAATGCGGAATATTCAGAGGGTTATCCGTTGATTTTAATGATGCACGGTGCCGGTGAACGGGGCAACTGCTGGGATAACAGTTGCTTTTGGGACACACGCTTATGGAAGCCGTTAACCAATAGTCCGGCCGCGCCCACAGCTTCCAATCACGAATTATTAAACAATGATTATAACCTACTGCATGGTGGCAATGTACACCTGCAAGCCCGAAACCTTGCCGGAAGCCGGTTACCCAATGATCCAAATCTTCCTGACAGGGCATTTCCTGGTTTCGTTTTATTCCCGCAAAATTTAAATGGATGGGATGCGAACGGAGCAAACGATGTTCTCAGGTTATTGAGATTGCTTTCAAAAAAATATAAGATCGATCCAAATCGTATTTATATACATGGTCTTTCAAATGGTGGAATAGGTACATATGAAGTATTGAAACGTGCGCCCTGGATGTTTGCTGCGGCACTACCGATGTCTGCACCTTCAGAATCTTCCATCATCAGCCGGGGTTTAAGACCAAGGATTGCACACGTTCCGCTATGGATTTTTCAAGGTGGACTTGATGAAGCCCCTACGCCTTCCAGAACGCAAGGATATGTTAAAAGCTTCAGGGATGCCGGTGCCATTATCCGGTATACAGAATATAGTAATCTAGGCCATGGTGTTTGGAATACCGCCTATGCAGAGCCTGATTTTTTCTCCTGGATGTTGGATAAAAACAAAGCCAACATCCATCTGTTTGCTGGTGTTTCAACGATTTGTGAAACCAACGGACAGGGTGTACGCATGGCGTTGGCAGAAGGATTTCATACCTATCAGTGGGAACGCAATGGTGTCGTTATTTCAGGTGCCACCAGCGCAACTTATGTCGCCAACACGCCTGGTACCTATCGGGCGCGATTCAGCCGCAAACAAAACCCGGGAACATCCGACTGGAACCGATGGTCTGAGCCGGTGCAGGTTTCTTCTCAGAGCATGGCCAAACCGGTCATTACACAATCCGGAACGGTAGTTTTGAAAGGCCTTGACAACTATGGTTTTGCAGCGATGAGATCCGTAGGTGTTTATGATCATTACTATTGGTATAAAGACGGTGTTTTACAAAATCTAACTGGAACGGTTGACGATACAGTGCGAAATGTAAAATTCTCCGCAGGAAATTGTGCCTCCGGGCCATGTACAGGTAACGGTGTCTATACGCTCGTGGTAGGTAGTGCAGACAACTGTACCAGTCCTCCATCCGATGGCAAATATGTTTTTTTCAATAATCAGGCACCAATTAA
>JAYSOP010000869.1:0-2993 GCA_043722905.1 Chryseolinea sp. | reverse complement strand
GGTACATTCACCTGCGACATCTCCTCACGGAAATCGGTTGATGAGAATGACTTCGCGCATTCTTGTGTGGCTCTCGGAGAAGCCATTGTGCACAGCATTCTGTAATATTCAAGCAAAGGGGTGCTCACCGGTTTGTTAAGCACATTTACGCCAAAGAATTGTTTACCGAAACTATCCAGAAATCCAATACGATCATCCTTCATCTCCTCCATCATTTTATCAAAAACAGATTGATCAACTCCTTTAGGATTGTCTGCAGTCTTCAGCATAAAAGGAGTAACTGAACCTAACAGCGCTACTTTACTGACCCGTTCGCCACCGTACCGGCTAAAGTATCTCACCACTTCACCTCCACCCATCGAAAAACCAACCAGGATTACATCGTTCAGATCCAACTCATCCAATAGCGATTTCAAATCACCCGTTAACGAATCATAGTCATAGCCATCCCATGGCTTCGAAGATTTTCCAAATCCTCTTCGATCGTAAGCAATGACCCGAAAGCCGGATTCAACCAAATCGTTTATTTGATACTCCCACATTTCATGACTCAAAGGCCATCCATGAATAAGCACTACAGGCTGTCCTGCACCAATGTCCTGGTAGAATATCTTTACAGATTCACCGGACTCAGAATTTTTAGATTTTATAAAACTCATAATATTAAATTTATATACGTTCTTAATGACTTCTATTACAACTTAATTTCCAGGAAGGCGGATTTCCTCCTAATTGTGTGGATACTTAGTTAAAAAATCTGCAGCCAACTACCCTCGCTTACTTAGCAAAGCAATGGTACCCTGCGGCTGCTCGGCATTCGCATCATCACAATCCTTTGGCCGTGCAAGTAAACATATCGCGCATATTGAACTGCGTACTGTCGATCACTCGAAAAGAATAACATTTCCTCTATACCATTCTACTGCATGAATAAATTCTTATTCCAGTATTCAAGATATAGCTGGTTAGTTTTCAACACAGCGTATTATGGGAAAATGGGATACTGGGGTGGCATAAAAATTGCCTAATAAAAACAAGAAATAGGTAGCATTTTTGATCGTTTTTTCATGCATTAGCCAGTCGGTTTCTTTTGCTGGATAAAATAAAACATTTCAGCTGTATTTCATTCCCTCTAATTCAAGTCTGGATAATGCGGATCTCTACAATTTTATTTTTTGAAAAGGTTGTAGCATTTATTGAACACATTTTCATTTAATACTAAGTCGTATCTTAATGATCCGGCAACAGTAACTGGTGCCGATTAAAAAACATCGGCGATCATCAGCTTGTCTATTTATTAGTCTTTTCCTTACGGGATTTGAAGCCTTACAACAGCAGCTATAATAAATCATTAATCATGTAATAATTCCAAGATAATTAGGGGTCTTTAAAGACTTTCGCTCAATTTTGAAGCCGATTGAACCGTTATCACCTTTGAAGGGAGCAGTCAATATGCCACTTGTGAATTTGTGAGCGTCTGGTAACAAAGTAAAAGGCCAATCACTTAAATTTCTTTAGATTAGCACGGCATTTATTTAACAATGTATTTCTTTTTCCCTTGTTGTCTTCATGGCCAAGTAATATAGCACCCTCTCAAATCCGGTTAATAAATCATTGGACTAGCATAATAATAATATGGAGAGCATCAGGATCAGCACAGCGCAATTTGAAAACAAGAGTGGAGACAAAAGTTATAACCTGAATATTATTTCGAATCTGGCAGGGGAGGCGTCCCGCCAGGGTTCTCAGGCAATTTGTTTCCACGAGTGTTCTATAACAGGGTATACTTTTGCGCGCCATCTTTCGAAAGATCAAATGATCGACCTTGCTGAATTTATTCCGGATGGGGAAAGCATTCGTAGGTTGCAGGAAATTGCATCCCTTCATAAAATTATTGTTCTCGCGGGTTTATTTGAAAAAGACAAAAATGACAAGCTGTATAAGGCTTATGTTTGCGTGGGGCCGGAGGGGCTGATCGCGCGTCACCGGAAACTTCACCCTTTCATTAATCCACACCTTAAGCCAGGTGATGCCTACACTGTATTTGATATACATGGATGGAAGTGCGGCATACTAATCTGTTATGATAATAATATCATTGAAAATGTAAGAGCCACTGTGCTATTGGGCGCGGATATTATTTTTATGCCTCACGTAACCATGTGCACACCGTCGACCAGGCCAGGAGCTGGATTTATTGATCCTGCATTGTGGTTCAATCGCCAAAAAGATCAGACATCCCTTCGCCTTGAATTTGACGGTATGAAAGGAAGGTCATGGCTGATGAAATGGCTACCGGCCCGTGCCTATGACAATGGTGTTTATGTGGTATTTTCCAACCCCATTGGAATGGATGATGATCAATTAAAAAACGGATGTTCGATGATTCTGGACCCGTTTGGGGATATCATTGCAGAGTGCCGGAAACTCGATAATGATTTTGTCACAGCTACCTTTTTTGAAGAAAAATTGAAACAAGCCGGAGGATTTCGTTATCGCAAGGCAAGGCGACCCGACCTCTATGGATCAATCATAAGTCAACCGCATGTGCCCGAACAAAAAGTCGTGTGGATGAAAGTTACTGAATGATCTCTTTCACTTTTTTTCCATCCCGATACGGAATCCTTTCATGGATTACTGGAGGGAATAGCGATTTAAATCAACTAAGAATCAACCTTGCGGCTCGTTCACTTCATCGGTGGCAACAAAGTTTATAAGGACGAAGGTTACCAGAAGCCCGGAAAAAAGTCCCTCCAGAGCAACAATAAAGGAGGCAATGTAAGGATTCATATATCTTCCCATCGGTTCATTCTCAATAATTGAACGCATGAGGCTCTCATCAAGAGACATATATACAAACAAGAAGACTGAGAAAATAGCAGACCCGATAGCAGCCGTTGAAACGCCGGTAGCCAGCGCGCGGAAATAGTTGAGCTGATTGCCATGCGTTTCTCTGAATTTTTTCAAGGCCAGATAGACGCCACCGACAAGAA
>JAYSOP010000868.1:0-3090 GCA_043722905.1 Chryseolinea sp. | reverse complement strand
CAAATGTTGATTGTTGAAGGAAATCCCTCCTTGAAGAGTTTGTTTTATTTTTCATAAAATCGATTTATTAGAATTTCCAGACCGATCTATCCTTAAAATATCAAGTCTCAAATAAGCACAACGCCAAAACGAATGTTAAAAACCAATTTTAATTTTTATCACCGCCTACGCTCTGCCCCAAAATGCCAATGCGAAAATAAATTTACCCGAAAGCCTGCGATTCCGTTTTACGGTAACCCTTTATGCTAATGAGATTACCCTGACCCACCTCGACAATGGCGTAATTATTATTTTCCGGACCACTTCCTTCCACAACAGCTTTTAAAGTATAATAAAAAATATCATTGATCCTGTTCAAACTTCCTTTGTGATAATGTCCCTGAAATACACCGATCACGTTACCGGCATTCTCTAATATGGCCCTCACAGCATCCGCGTTGCCGGGACAATGAATTCTGTGTTCCGCTTCGAAAGATATTGAATCAAGCTGGTGGTGAACAAAAACGATTGTGGGCGCAACATTATCCTGTAAATCTTTGGTTAGCCATTTTAATTGGTGGTCAGGAAGATGGGCGTCTGTCCAATCAAAATTACCATGGTCGTATGCATTACCATCTGACGTAAAATTCGTGTCCAACACAATAAAGTGAAAAGAACCCAGGTTAAAGGAGAAATAATTCAGGGCACTGGAAAAACCTGTATTGGATATGGCGTTTAAAAATTGCTGTTTAGAAATGCTGTCATGGTCGTGATTGCCCAACACATGAAAAATCGGTCCATTAAAACGTTTTAGTTCATTCTCAACGGTAGTTAGAAATTGAAGCGTCTCCGCCTCCAATGGGTTATCGCGCTGGTCCTTTAAATCACCCAACTCGATCAAAAAGTCCACTTTTTCCTGGTTCATCAGTTCGATACATTCGGAGATTTTTCCAAGCGATTCACTGTAATACCGGTTATTGGCGGGCGGTCGCTCTGCATAATGAGGATCGGTAAATATTCCAAACCTTACTGCCTTGAAGCCACCCTTAGCAAAAAGGGAATTCGGGATGGTAATACCGCCTAATACCGTTACTACCGTCTCTACAAATTTTCTGCGTTTCATTTTTATCATATCATAATCCAATGAAAGGATCTACAGAATCACGCGGATATCCAAAGTATATTTCCGTAGCCGGATTCATTTTCTTTTTACCACATACACTTTTCCGGCTTGCGTTAGAATATCATATTGATAATACTGCTTGCCGTCAGGCAGGTTTATTTTACCTGATGAGACCGGGTGAACGGAAGCAAAAAAAAGATTGGGATTAACGCCTTTGGCTGTCCGGATTCCGGTGGCGGATTTTAATGGGCTGCCAGTCATGAGGCGCAAATTCCCCCCCAGGGAGGAGTGAAGTTTTATTTCCGAAACCAATCCATCTTGCCACGTTATGTCTACTGTAAAACCACCGCGCGCTTTTAGACCTTTAACGTCTCCGCTACTCCACTCGTCCGGTAGCGCGGGTAATATATGCACAAGGCCATCATGACTCTGCAGGAGCATTTCTGTTATTCCGGAAGCACCTCCGAAATTTCCGTCTATTTGAAAAGGTGGATGCGCATCCAGCAAGTTAGGATACGTTCCTCCTCCGTTAACATAATCCGTTCCTTCAAGCCCGGTTAACTGGAGTTGTTCCCTGATAAGTTTATGAGCATGGTTCCCGTCATGCAAGCGCGCCCAGACGTTGATCTTCCATCCTTTGCTCCAACCTGTACCACCGTCACCCCGGATCTCAAGCGTCTTCCGGGTTGCCTCGGCAAAACGCGGAGAAGACAAAGGTGTAATTTGTCTGCCAGGAAATAATCCGTATAGATGCGAGATATGACGATGTTGCGGTTCGACATCCTCCCAGTCTTTGTACCACTCCTGCAGATTTCCTTTTTTTCCAATTTGTAACGGATAAAGTCTACTGCGTTTCTCGGTAAGCATCTTTCGGAAATCTTCATCTGTTTCCAAATGTTCTGATGCCTGGATAACGTTGGTGAACAGATCCCATATCACTGACATATCCATCGTGGTTGCCACGGACACGCTTCCCTTAACATCACGCTCTGTTATAAAAATATTTTCCGGAGATGTTGACGGGGATGTTATGAGATGACCACTTTTATCTTCGATGAGCCAGCTGATACAGAACAATGCTGCGCTTTTCATTAGTGGATAAGCCTTTTCAGACAAATATTTTTTATCACCTGTAAAATGGTAATGCTCCCAAAGATGCTGGCATAACCATGCGCCCCCCATTGGCCAGTTAGCCCAGCTGGGACTTCCGCTTACAGGATTAGAGGTGGCCCAGATATCCGCGTTATGATGTGCCGTCCATCCTGGTGCACCGTAAAAGTTCCTGGCGGTCTCTTTCCCTGTTATACTAATTCGCTCAACAAGTTCTAAAAGAGGTGTGTGTAATTCAGAAAGATTGGCTGACTCTGCCATCCAGTAGTTCATCTGCGTGTTTATGTTGATCGTAAAATTGCTGCTCCATGGGGGACGCACATGCGGATTCCAGATGCCCTGAAGGTTGGCCGGAATTCCACCAGGTCTTGAACTTGATATCAGCAAATACCTGGCAAACTGAAAGTACAAAGCTTCCAGACCGGGATCCTTTGCACCTTCTGTGTAACGCTTTAATCGCTTATCTGTGGGGAGATCAACCGGAGGGTTTCCATTTATTACAAGTTGTGTACGGTTAAAAAACTTTTCGTAGTCAGCAATGTGATTGTTTCTAATGGCCTCATAAGATTTAGGAGAAGCAGCATTCAGATATCCGGAAGCTAAAAGACTTTCGTCTTTACCATCCTTGTCAGGACATTTATCAAAACCGTTGTAGCTCGTGGCAGCCGATAAAAGCATAATGACTTCCGAGGAATTGGAAACGTGAATTCCCTTCGCATCAGTGGTTATGTCTCCATCCTTGCTTTGGGCCTTAAGCCTTAATTCAAATCGCATCCCTTTACAGTTTGATGGATCGTTATAAATGACAGCCTGCTCCATCGTTTGCAAATAACTCGGGTCCGTGTGGGAGGGTGCCTTTCCTTTCATGGCAACTTCTG
>JAYSOP010000867.1:0-6504 GCA_043722905.1 Chryseolinea sp. | reverse complement strand
AAAAAAGCATGAACTAAAACATCAATTCGACAGGCATATTTATTTTTAATGGCGGACTTTCAGTCGTTCATCACCCTCACGCGCTTTTTGTATTTCTTCCGGATCATCCAGTTTTGGGGTATTTAATGCTGCCTCCCATTCAAACTTTTCATCCAGGGGGTCAAGGGCTTTCTGTGGATCAAAAATTCTAGGGTCCGCAGGTAAGGCCTGATAAGGGGTAAAGTCAGGTTTATCGGTAAAGCAATTGCTCAGATCGGTTGTGCCGAAATCATACTGATTGAGATAAGGAATTCCCAATACATTCCAGAAGGTTTTAAAAATACTTCCGAAACTGTAATGATGATGACTGTTAAAATTTCTTTTCGAATAAGGTGAAATCACCATTAAAAGACTGCGGTGTGCATCAATATGATCATTACCACCCTGAGCATCATCTTCTGTGACTACAATCAACATATTTTTCCAATATGGCGTATGGCTAAGAAATTCAACAACCCTACCCAAAGCCAGGTCATTATCCGCCATATAACTTTCATTGAAAGGAAAACCGGCATGTGCACGCTCCCGTGCGCCGTGATCGTTCAGCAATTGCATGGTAATGACGGAAGGGAAATCTTTTTTGGGCGTGATGTATTTCTCTGTTATTTCTTTAATAAACACATCCGTTCTGAATTGATCAGGAATAGCCATGTTGTAGGTAGGGAACAACCGCGAGGTACGATCATACAACGGCCCGGGCATGGGATAATTTACCAGGTATCTCACCCCGCCGTATTTCATCGTGCTATCGGAATAATTGCCAGCATCAAACTCTACTCCGAAACCAAAATTTTGAAATTCAATTTTATTGCGATAAAGATGATCCCACATGGAACCATGCTGATTGTAATCCTCCGGAAAGATCGCCCCCGCAGCACCCGTGAATCCAAATTTTCCGGGCGCTTTGGATTCCTCCTTAAATTCTCGTTTCCCCCCGTAGGCCGCTGGGTGGTGTGTCTCCATCCATTGATTGGGATACGTATTGGTTAACCAAACATGCCCGTCAGCAGAAACATCGGCATCCACATAAAAATTATCGCTGATAGCGAACTGTTCAGCAAGTGCAAGATGGTTTGGCATAACCGTTGCGTTCTCAATTTTTTTATCTTTTTTGCGGTTGGTGAAAGACACGTTTTTTCCATAGATGGCAAGCGCGGAATCTCCACGGCCATTTCTTAATTGTCCGAATACTTGATCATACGTTCTATTCTCCTTTGAAATGAAAACGATATATTTTATCGGAGAAGAACCTGTTTCTGAAATCGGGTGCATAACGACACTGTCACCTTTTATGAATAAAAAGTTGTTTTCAATTACTTTCTTGCTTAGCTGTTTAAGTTGCTCAGCAGATGGAATGTCTGCTACGGTAACTGTGCCGTTCATCAAACTCCCAATGTAATTACCTTGAGGGCCCGCGATAAAATTCCTGCCTCCATTGGGGCCACTTCCGAAACCTTTTGCATTAGAAATAACCAATTGCTTCCCGTCAGGGGTTACTTTTAATTTGGATGGAAACCACCCCGTGGGTATATGACCCGTTAATTTTTGTGATTCAATATCAATAACGCCAACGGCGTTGATCCCAGCCTCCGCTACAAAAAGAGTCCTTTGATCTGGGGAAATAGCAAGTCCGAAAGGGATCACGCCTTTTAAATTACCCAGCCTTGGATCAAGTTTAAGATCAATGGTATGAATGACAGAATCCTTTTCCGGATCAATGACCGATATGTTATCATTGTTACCATTGCTCACATACAAATATTTATCTGTAGCCACCATAGAATTGGGACTCGAACCACCCACGGAAACAATGCCATCTTGCTCCTCACCCACTAAAATTCCTGTCTTTATTTTTGAGATCACTTCCGGTTTCTCCAGGGTCACATCAATGGCCCAAACAGAAAAAGATTCCGGGGCGTTCGGGTCACCAAGCCCCGCGACTTCAAGGGTGTCATTCCTGATGCCTTCCCGCATTTCTTTAGAATTAAATGCCGAGGCGGGGTACGAAAGTGAAGTTTCCTTTAGGCGTTTTTTATCCAGGGTTTTGATATAACTGTATTCAAACATGCCAACATTGGCAACATACACGGTTTTTTCATCGGGAGAAAGTTCCACCCCAAATGGATAGCGTCCTGTTTTAATGTTATGGATCACTTTTTTTGCTTTTGTATCCACGACGATCAGTCGGAAACCAATCTGGTCAACGGCATAAAGCCTGGATCCGTCTTTCGACATCACCATATCACCTATATAACCATCCTTATAATCGGTTCCATCAAAAGTTTTATCGCAGTTGATAGCACCTATTTTTCTCCCATTATCAAGATTAAAAATATGAATTTTATTCTCTTGCCCTCCGGCAGCGTAAAGGGTTCGGTTGTCTGGTGCAATAGCCAATCCCATAAAAACCGATTCCAGTATACTCTTATCAGGCTTTACACCATCGGGAATCTGCTGCACAGAAACCGAATCACTGTTATAATCCCGGATAACGGATATTGAAAAGGGTCCCGTTCCAGAATTGGCAGTCACAATTGTTTTTCCGTTTTCGCTGATCGCTATTCCGAATGGATGTGGCGCGACCGTTATTTGTTTACCAGAAGGCGTAAGTAGTCTTCCATTCGGAATAACCGTTATGCCGTTTTTATTGATCTCACAATATTGATCACCTGCCGGTGCCAGGGCAACCCAATTGGATGCCCGTTCAGTCTGCGGTTTGTCTGAACAGGAAAAAACTAAAATTATTGCCAATACCGGAATAACAATTCGAATCATATTTTCTAGTTAAGATGTCTGAATGGTCTAGAGAAGGAATCAAATATAAGTAGGATTTACCAGCGTCCATTTTAATTTCACAGCCAATAAAAAAACACCCGAAGAAATACTCCGGGTGTTTAATCATTCTAACCACTTATTTATTTAACCAAAGTTCACTATCCACATCATCAATTGCGGAACCGAATTGACGTTGCAAGGCTGCATTATAATTGATCGAGTTGTTGGTAACCTCTGACAAAGGGTATTGCCAACGCTTTGGAATCTGACCCCCATTCCCCGTACCAGGGCCAGCATGAAAAGCAGGTAAACCTGTTCTTCTGAAATTAAAATAAGCCTCCTGACCGGAATTTTGGAAAAACGCCAGGTACTTTTGGGTAAGGATTTGTGCTAATCCTGCTGCATTATCGCCTGCATACACCACTGCAGGCTGTGCCATGTAACTCGCAAGAGACACCGTTGCCGTTTTCAACACCGCATCCTGATCAGACTCCGTGATGTCAATTTTAGAACCTTCCTCAATGCCTAGAAATTTCATTGCGGCAATGATCCCATTGTTATAATACGTGCTTGCGCTACCTGTGACCCATCCACGATTAATGGCTTCGGCAATGGTGAAACACAATTCAGGATATCCGATCTGAAGCCCGGGCTCCGGACCTTTCAAAGTACTGTAGTAACGTTTTTGGTTAGCGAAAGAGTACTGACCATTACCTGCTTTGAAAGTCATATCATCCAACGCTTCGCCTGAGGGCGCTCCAATATAGGCCGCAAAGTCATCGGGCTGAAGCCCTGCGTTTAGTTTGGCTTTGGCTGGATTACTGGTAACATAAACCCGTGGGTCTCTCAGATCGGTTAAACCTTTTACAAAAGTCTCTGCCATGTTATAACGGCCTTTGTCAAAACCACGGTTTCCGGGATTGGTTGGATAAAGATTGGAAGTCCCGTTGTAAACATATTGCATGTTATCACCCAGACTTGTCATCACCGGATACTGAGAAGGATTATCAACAATTGTTTTGAACCTGGATTTGATATTCAGGTCTGTGTCACTGTCTTTTTTGCTAAGACTCATGAGAACCCGGAGTCGGAAAGTGTTGACTACCTTCTGCCATTTGGAAAGGTCGTTGTTAAAATAAAAATCGCCGGCCAGTGTTCTGTCCCCTTCTGCTATCAATTGAGTTAACTCGGTGTTAGCTTCATCAAGCCATGAAAAAACCTGCAAATAGATATCCTTCTGTGTGTCGTATTGCGGCGCCTTCTGCTCTAATCCCTTGAGCGCTTCTGAAAGGGGAATATCACCTACACGCTGAGTCATTCTTACATAAAAATACGACTTGAGAAATTTTCCGATTGCCGTATACGGATTTACTTCTTTCGCTCCGGAACGTTTTCCTTCCTCCTCCATCTTAAGGATGTTTTTCAACGTCATAAAATTTAAGGTAGCGGAAGCCCAGTATTCATTGGTTCCATAATAATTATAATTACAAGCCCAAAACTGGTTTTGGCGATGCTCCAGAGACCACGGACGTTCGTACAGGTCATTCAGCGCACCATTTAATAAAAGCGAGGGTGGTACTGTGTTCGGGCGATTCTCATTTTGTTCTAATGCTTCAAAATCTTTGCATGCCGTCACAAAGAGTAAAGGAATTAGAAAGGCTATCAAATATTTAATGTTTTTCATATTCGTTAGAATGTAATGTTAAGGTTTACGCCATATCTTCTCAATGTAGGGGTTTGGAGGCCGGAGCGTGAGTCCCCATAAGAAGCATACTGCTCTATATCAAAATCCGTTTTTTCAGCAAAATACAGGAGGTTGCGTCCAATCAATGAAACACTTGCTCTTTTAATAAAAGTGCGCTCCAATAGATTGTATGGAAGGTTGTACGAGATAATGACTTCACGCAGTTTCGCAAAGGAACGACTCATTAAATTGCCTTCATGGGTATTGTAATACCGGCTGATCCAGTCCTGAAGGAAAGTAGGCGTTGTATTGTCAGCAAAAGTAAGCTCATTCATATTGGTAATATTTCCTTCACGATCAATTGCCGGAGTACCGGAAGCCACAACAACCCCGGGCCCCACCCATGATTTTACGCCTAAATAATCCTGATAGCGGGCTTCTCCCATCTCACCTTGAATAGTCTCAATGTGACGACCTCCTCTGAAAGTTTGTTGCTGCACGTAATTAGCGATCACCCCGCCAACCCGTCCATCAAACTGGAAACTGAAACTCCATTGTTTTATGGAAAAACGATTATTGATTCCCCAGGTCCAGTCAGGATTTGTATAACCCAAAAATCTTCTTGCATTGCCGTTCAACGAAGTCAAAGGAATCGGGCGTCCATCTGCTGTATTGATGATTTGCCCCTCATTGGTTTTCGCAAAGCTTGTTCCCCAAAACTGATCGATTCGTTCACCTACCTGCCTGAAAGCATCAAGATTCTGGGCGATACCGTCAATCTCATCAATATATTCACGATAGGTTGACCAGTTTACCATGACATCCCAGTTTATTCCATTAGGATTGTCGATGGGACTTCCATCAAGTACAACTTCCCAACCCTTGCGCAATGTTTTAATTCCATTGATGATCGCGTTGGTGTATCCTGAACCTTCCGATATAGGCAAATTATAGATGCCTGGTCCATCCAGACTTTCAAAATAAGTGAGGTCTAAACCCAGGCGGTTTCCAAAAAATTTCGCTTCCAAACCGGTCTCCCACGCCGAACTGAAACTCGGCTTAAGATTGGGATTTGTGATCGTATTCGTATAGTACGCCGAAGGCTGGTTATCATATAGAAGCGATGTGCTGTAAACCGGTGCGTTTACATACGTCGGGCCGTCGTACGGTGACTGAAATACCGAACCGTATCCCAACGAGTTGCCTGTTAAGCTTACAGAAGGTATTGGACCAACGGTCGGAGAGGTTAATGCGCTACCTACGTTCGCATAGGAGCCGCGTAATTTAAGATAGGACATCGCTTCGGGCAATTCAATTACTTCTGATAATACGCTACTCAATGAAACCGACGGGTAGAAGTAAGCATTATTTTTTGTCGGCAACGTGGAGTGCTTGTCTATCCTTCCGGTAACAGACAGGTTGAGGAAGTTCCGATAAGAAAAATCGGCGTATCCAAACGTGCTAAGAACCTGCATAGGAGCTGAGAAATTATAAGACCTTACAGGGTTTAAAGAGTTTGCAAAATTATACCAGCCCGGAACGTTGAGATAGTCAGTCATTGCGTAATTAGATCTGAAGTTAAAGGTCCGGATATTGCCACCAAGAGACGCTTTAACGGTGAAATTGGTGGTTACATCCTTGCTAAAGGTCAGCATGACATCCGTATTATTTTCAAATAGATTTCGGTTGTCTTCACGATAATCACCTTTGGCCTGTTCACGACCATAGGTAGTTGCCGAGTAAGGAAATTTTTCGCTTCTAAACAAATCATAACTGTTGATCTGTGTTCTTCCCGCCAGCTCCAACCCATCGGCTATTTGCCATTTTAATGACATGTATCCATATATATCCTTTTTGTTATGACCTCTCAGCCATTCCTTAGCTGTGAACCACGGATTGTTATAGCGGGTATAGTCAGCGTATATCTGTTGAATTCCCTCCTTGCCTTCCTGCCAGTAGTCTTTCATGTCATCCACATCATAGTCAGCGCCACCCCACAGGATCAT
>JAYSOP010000866.1:0-2721 GCA_043722905.1 Chryseolinea sp. | reverse complement strand
ACTTTCACACCCCCATCCAACAAAAGTTTTGAAAGATCACGATAGGGAACGTCTTCAAACTGAGCGCCTTCAATCAGATTCCTGACCTCTTTTTTCTCGAACGATTCCTCGCCCTGGCTGTTCTTTAAGCGCGCCTTTACTTCCTTTCGAATACCATCCCGCAAGAACGCCACTTCAATTTCCTTTCCCGGCCGGTTTCGGGCAACCCACTCCTGGAGTTCAGATACTGAATTTACGATATGTCCGTCAATGGCAACAATTACATCCCCCGGCAGCATGCCTGAATCTTCTGCAGCACTTCCTGAAATAACTCTGCTGATGAATACACCCTGACTTACTGTTAAATCATACTGCTCGGATAATGTAGCATCTACATCACCGATATTAATCCCCAGTAGTCCCCTTTGCACTTTCCCAAACTCAAGAAGATCATCCATCACTTTTTTGACGAGGCTTACGGGAATGGCAAAAGAATATCCCTGGTAGCTTCCGGAAGAAGTGGCAATCGCCGTATTCACACCAATTAGTTCACCTGCTAAATTGACCAACGCGCCCCCGCTATTTCCTGGATTAACCGCGGCATCGGTTTGAATGAAAGCTTCAACGGAAAGTCCGTTCTTTTCCTGAAGAATGCCAATATTCCGCGCTTTCGCGCTAACGATACCAGCAGTAACGGTAGAATTTAAATCAAAGGGATTTCCAATGGCCAGTACCCATTCACCCGGCTGAATTCCATCAGAATTTCCGTAGGGAACAAACGGAAGGTTATAAGCTTTTATTTTTAGCAATGCGAGATCAGTATTTGCATCGGACCCCACCAGCTTCGCGTAATATCGCTGGTTATTGTTCATCACCACTTCAATATTGGTGGCATCCTCAATGACATGGTTGTTGGTAACGATATACCCATCGTCCGAAATGATTACCCCGGAGCCGGATGAATGAACAGGGCGCTCATAATTTTGTAATGGATTTAAACTAAAAACACCAGGACCATAGCCTGTTCTGATATGCACTACACCCGGAACTACGCGATTCGCAGTAGAAAGAAAATTAATTTCCCGTGGAACACTTAATAAAGTATCTGATGTTGTGCCTGTCAAAACCAACTGTTGCCGGCCTTCAATGGAAGCATAATTCAGTGGGGAAACATTCAGGTAACGGATGGTAAAAATAGAACCTAAAACGCCACCTATGCAGGCTACTACAACAATGGCGAGAATAAAAACAGCACGCTTCATATCAAATCCCTTTATCAGTAAGTTAAACGTTTATTTTAAGAAAATGGCCTCATTAAAATAAAAAAAAGCGTCCCAATTATTGGGACGCTTTACACCTACTAAACTTAAACCCCTATCTTAAAAGTTGAAAGCCAGAACTGGGTGCAAAAAGTTAAATCCTTTCCCGGCTTCCTTCCTTATTATGCTACTTTGATGGTAGTCTTCAAAAGTTTCTTTTCATCCTTCGGCACTACCAGGGCAAGGATGCCATCCTTATAACTGGCGTTGATCTTTTCTCCATCAACATTCTCTGGTAAGGCAAATGAACGTCTGAAAGTTCCGTACTGTGATTCCATCAACTTAAAATTATTCTCAGACTTTTCCGTTCCTAACCTCCGCTCACCGCTGATGGTGAGATGGTGATCTTTCAAATCAATTTTAAAATCTTCTTTGCTCACTCCCGGAACCGCCAAATGGATTTCAAAAGCTGTTTCATTTTCAATGATATCCACTTTGGGAACAAAAGCATAGGAAGCACCTCCCGAACGACTGACTGACTCGTTAAAGAAACGCTCAACCAGATTGCCGAAAGAGATGGGTAAAAAATCATTCATTGCAGTATTATAACGCGCGATACTCATAGTTTATTATTTTTTTCGGTTTAACATCAATTTCCATGTCTATCATGAAAAAATATGCCGATCCATAAAAAAAGACATTATGACATTAAATACGCTATTTGAGTAAAGAAAGAAAGACATTATGTCTTGTTATTCTTATAAGTAGACGAATAAAAGTCATTCAGGCTTAAAGCCTTTAATCAAACCGGATCGCTTTAATAGGCGTAATACGGGAAATGGCCATGGTCGGTAAGAGGAGGATCAGTGTGACCACAACCAGGGTAAAAACATTTAACAAGGCAACAATTTCCCAATGCCAGCTGATGGGTACGAAACTCATATAATAATCGCGCGGGTTCAAGGAAATAAGTTTGAATTTATACTGGATGTAACACAGCCCAAGGGCAAGAATATTTCCCAGCAACAATCCTTTCAGGATAAGATTAACCCCGTTGTAAATAAATATTGAACGAATAAATCCGTTGCTTGCACCGAGGGCTTTCAACATCCCAATCATCTGCGTACGCTCCATCACCAGGATCAAAACAATTGAGATCATGTTAACACAAACCACCGTGAGGATAATACCCAGCAGGATATTTACCTGTCGGCTTAACAGTTCGAGCCATTCGAAAACCTGAATGAATTTATCGCTGACGCGCTCAATATTCAGATCATAGTCCATCATCTCCCCAATGGCAACACCGGCATTATCGACCTGTTCAGGATCATGTACAAAAACTTCTAATCCGCTGGCCAGGCTGTCTGACCAATCGTTGAGACGCTGAATCATGCGGATATCTCCAATAATAACCCTGCTGTCAAAATACTCCGATAGATTCGTTTCGTATATGCCCCTTACCTTCAGCCTCCGAAACCGG
>JAYSOP010000865.1:0-2297 GCA_043722905.1 Chryseolinea sp. | reverse complement strand
GCACCGACAAGGTCAGCTGCATGCCACACCATTTCCTCGGACACATCAGTATTTCCCAGCGTAATGTTGTTAAATATCGTATCCGAAAATAGGAACACGTCCTGCAAAACCACTCCAATATTTTTTCTTAACGCGCCAAGTTCGTATTCCTTAATATCAACACCATCTACTTTAATCGTCCCCTGGTTTATCTCATAAAACCGGTTTAATAAATTAATAATAGATGATTTACCCGCACCGGTAGCGCCGACAAAGGCAATGGTTTCGCCCTCCTTAATTTTAATATTAATATCTTTCAGAACGTACTGTTCATCATTGTATGCGAACCAGACATGCTGAAATTCAATTGCCCCCTTCATGTGGTCAGGAATAAAATTTCCTGTTTGCTGAACATGCTCCTGGTTATCCAATAAGTTCATTATTCTGGAAGAACTCACAATACCCATTTGCAAAGTATTATAACGGTCCGCAATCATTCGGATCGGCCTGAAAAACATATTGATGTACATGATGAAAGCAATCAGTTTGCCGACAGTGATTCCAGTTTCTTCAAACTGAATAACCCCTTTTGCCCCGTACCACACCAGCAACCCTATACCTGCAGCAGCTATAATGTCGGCTACAGGATAATAAATTGAGTAATAAAGCACGGACTTCAGATTCGCGTGCTTGTGCTCATCATTGATATGCCTGAATTTTTCAAACTCCGTCTTCTCACTCCCAAAAATCTGGACGATGTTCATTCCAGTAATGTGCTCCTGGACAAAAGTATTGAGATTTGCCACTGCGTTTCGCACGTCGTTGAACGTGACCTTTATTTTTTCTTTGAAAATATAGGTGCTGATCAGCAGCAGGGGGATGGTTGACAAACTCAACAAAGCCAGTCTCCAGTCGGTAATAAACATTAAGGCCAGAATAAATATCAGCTGCAGCAAATCGCTCAACATGGCGGCCAGGCCTTCGCTGAAAACATCCGCAAGCGTTTCCACGTCAGAGATGGTTCGTGTTACCAAACGGCCAATGGGTGTCTTATCAAAAAATCTTAACCGGAGATTGACAAGATGCTTGTAGAGTTTTGTGCGGATATCACAGATCACCTGTTGCCCCATCCAGCCGGATAAATAGGTATGAACATATTGAACAACGGATTGTGCCAGTAGAAGAATTACCAGCAACACCATCATCCTTACCATTCCATTATAGTCGCCATTGGCTACATCCCGGTCTAAAGTCCACTGTACCAGGAGCGGTCGCAGTGGAGACAAAACGCCTATCAAAAAGGTTAAAAAAATCAAAAAATAAAACTTCCGGCGATAGGGCTTGACAAATCTCATCAACCTCCGAAGAACTGACCAATCTATGATATTGCCACTGCTTACCTGTTCTTTATCCACCTGAAACCTGTTTTATAAAAATTCGGGAAGGATACTTTACCCTTGCCAGATACAAACCGTGCGCAGGAACATTCGCGCCGGCTTTCTTCCTGTCTTTACTCTGCAAAATAGTTAGAAAATCTTTTTCTGAAATTTTGCCTGTCCCCACATCCAGTAATGTTCCAACGATCGAACGGACCATTCCCCTTAAAAACCGGTTCGCGGAAATAATAAAAATTAATTTTTCCTGATTTTCCATCCAATGCGCTTTTTTTACTTCGCATTTAAAATGATTGACATCTGTCTTCACTTTGCTGAAACATTCAAAGTCGTGCTCCCCCACTAGTAACGCAGCGGCCCTGTTCATGTTCTCAATTTTAACAACTTTGAAGTAATGCCAACTCAGTCCCTGCAAAAATGGGTTTTTTGACCTGGTAATCTCGTACCGGTAGATTCGTTCCACAGCATCATATCTGGCGCTTGCCTCAGGCTTTACGGGTCTTACAGACAGGATCACTATATCCCGCGGCAAAAATGAATTGAGCTTCTGGATGAGTAGCGGGGCTTCGAAAGCTTTATCTATATCCGTGTGAAAATACTGTTGCTCACAATGTACGCCGGTATCGGTGCGCCCACTGCCGACAATACTGATTTCGGACCTGAACATTTTTGTCAAAACATTTTCAACAACACTTTGCACTCCAATGCCATTGTTCTGACTCTGCCATCCAACGTAGTTTGCCCCGTGGTAAGCGATCTCAAAAAAATACCTCATGGGTTAGCTGATAGCCTTTCCATCATTTCAAACATTGATATTTTCATAAAGTATGGCAGCACCCTGGCCAACGCCTACACACATGGTAGCCATACCGTATTTAATTTTTCTTTTTTGCATTTCGTGTAGCAGGGTTGCGCTAATCCTTA
>JAYSOP010000864.1:0-1816 GCA_043722905.1 Chryseolinea sp. | reverse complement strand
TGCGAAAAATTACCCGTTACATATATTTTTGCATGGCGCTGACGAAAGGGGAACGGATAATGAACAGCAACTCATTTTGGGAGCTTCCAATTTTCAGGTTGACAGCATCCGCGATAAGTACCCCGCATTTATTATTTTTCCCCAGTGCCCTAAAGCATTTTATTGGTTTAGTGAACCGGTAACGGAAACACTTAAAAAGTTAATAGATTCCTTTGTAACAGACAACAAGGTTAACAAAGACAAAATATCCATTGGAGGATTTTCAATGGGTGCCTATGGCACTTTTGCCATGGTTGCGCAAAACCCGGGCTTTTTTGAAGCTGCAGTCGCCATTTCAGGTGACGGGGATGTAAATAAAGTTTCGTCCATGGCTAGTACGAATTGGCAAATCTTTGCAGGCGAAAAAGACGTGGTGGTGTCCAGCAGCAAGACTGAGAAAATGGCCATGGCTTTGGAGAAAGCAGGAGCGTCAGTTTCTTTTACTTTATTTCCTGGGGCAGACCACGGCAGTACCTGGTTGAAAGCATTTTCCAAACCGGAGTTCTTTTCCTGGATATTTTCCTCCGAAAAAGCATTACCTGAAAACCCTGTAAATTAATACTACTTTGATTCATTCAAATACAGTTCCAACAGAATGGATGTGTGTCTCATTAATTTCGGACCCCATAGAATCAATCGACCAAGAGAAGAGCACAGATGATGAATAACCCATAAAAGTCTGCAAATTCAAAATAATTTATAAAATCGTTTTTATTTGTTAGAAGGGCTTGGAATAAAATCAACGGCGGAAAACCCCAAAGGCAAACGCAGCCGTCAATGTGCCTATATCAGTAATAAATTTTCTTCTGTAAATGTGTCGACAGCTATATAATTATATTTGATAAATAGCGTGAATGAAATCCATTCATTTTAAATAATGACATATTGGTTAGATTGATTTGATCCCGCACTTTTTCAAGAAATTTGAGGTAATTTTTTGAACCCGCTCATCAACACCATGCGGACGGCCGAGGTGGACGTACGGGGGCATGCTTCCCGGAGGCTGGGAAAGTCCCAATGACCAAAAAATTGTTGATGCATTAAAAACCCAGTTTCCCTTTGGGCCTGGGTATATAGTTGACGCATAGGGTGACTCCAGGCCATCTGCTAACATTACTTTTCCCGAGGCGATTACTTCAAGACCCGGAATCTTTGCCGGATCCCCATGATGCTCCCATCCCACAAGACCCGGAATGAAATCACCATCCTTCATTCGCGTGCCCTCGAAGATCCAATGTTTCGCGTTTGTCACTATCCAGTTTCCTGATCCATTAAAAGGTATCATCGTGCGAGCGCCGACAAGAAGTCTCTCGCTTGGGCCGTGCCTTACCCAGGGTTCTGTCCCCATATAACTTTCCCACGCAATTTTTTCCGCGTCCACTCCACCGAAAAAACCGTCACGACGCAAAAGACGATGGGGTTCCCCTTTTGAATTGACCTGATTAAGGGGAATAACCGAATACACGGAATTTCCACAAAGGAAACCTACGCTGAGTCCTTTTTGGACGGCCGATTGAACATTGTCATACATCTCCAAACTCCAGTATTCATCGTGGCCGACTGAAAGGAAACATTTTATTCGTGTTAATCCCAGAGGGTTCGCATGGGTGTCAATGTTTGAGGTATACGTGACATCGTAGCCTTGCTGTTCAAGCCAATAGCAAAGTGGAAATTCCCATAGCAAAAATTCTCCAGAACCCTGAGACAGAGGTTGGTCAAATACCTGAGGATATTTCGCATATGGGCGATCATAACTTACCCATGACGTGGCATTAAC
>JAYSOP010000863.1:0-2559 GCA_043722905.1 Chryseolinea sp. | reverse complement strand
AAGAATAACGGGCATCCTTTGCTTTGCGTTGTGAATGACACTCATCATATAATTGGCTGTTGTTGTTAATACCGTGTAGGAATAATATGTCTGATCGGTTGTCTTATCCATCCAGCGCGAGTACAATCCTGCTAAAGAAAAAATGGGTTGATCCTTTAAACTTATAAAATACGGGATTTTTGTTTTGCCTTTTTCATCCATCCAACGCCATTCAAAAAATCCACTGCAGGGGATCAAACACCGTTTTCCCTCTTTCGCGGCATCGCGATAAGAGGGCTTTTCAAACATTTCTTCGCTGATACAGTTCAGGGTAGAAACTTTCAGGCGTGTGGCTGAAGGCAGATCTTTTACCCAAAACGGCACAAGCCCCCAGTGAAACATCTGAATTTCGGAGGGTTTTCCTGCAGTCACCACCGGACCCGACTGAAAGTCAAAACCATTTTCATGGAACTTCACGGAATACATTTCCGCTACCAGGTTTGAATGGGTGGTCGAATAATATTCAGCGAGCTGTTCGTATTTTGCTGTAAGGGATTTATGATAACACATCCATATTTTTAATTTACAAAGTCCAGGATATAGCCAGCAGTATTGAAAGATAATAAGCTTTTTTGCAATAATCCAGCTGGCATCTTCTGATTTTCATACTACGATTCCTTTAAAAGGCGGATTTGGAAACCGGCAGTGGAAAATTATCGGAGTTTCTCACTTTCTGTTGGAATGAAACCTATTGATATTCCTCTTTTCTCCAAAACTTCAGTAACTTTAATTTACAGCATCCAACTATTCATTTGTCAGGATGCTTATCCTAAAAACCAAAAAACATGAAAAACATTTTACAGTTAGTTTCAAAAATGGTGTGTAAAGGAAAAGTGATTATGATCTGCTTTTTCCTTTTAGCGGCTTGCATTCCACATGATGAAAGTCTTGTTCCCGTGGACCATCATGAGGATTTATTATCGGAAAACCTTGTTCAGGGATCAGAAGTTTCCGAATCAAACAAGAGGACCTTCACGGCTCATCTCAGCGGTGGTAATGAAGTTCCCCCTGTCGATCGAAACGGACAAGGTCAGGTTATTTTTAAGCTTAGCAAAGACGGCACAGAGTTGCATTATAAACTCATTGTTGCCAACATTGAAAATGTAACGCAGGCGCATATCCATTGCGGTAACGCAGGGGTAAATGGGCCAGTGGTGGTCTTTCTTTTTGGATTTCAAGCAGGAGGTGTAACTGAGAACGGTGTTTTGAAGGAAGGTGTCATTACCAGTGCAAATATTATTGCAAGAGGCAGTAGCGCAGCCTGTATGGGAGGTTTGGCTACCTTTGCGAATTTGCTTGATAAGATGCGCAATGGCAGCGCTTACGTGAATGTTCATACCGTTGCCTTTCCAGGCGGTGAGATAAGGGGGCAGGTCAACTAAGGCTTGATTCAAATTACATTAACTTTTTGAAATTCGGATTAACAATGAAAATCGCTTGCAAGCCGCAGGCGATTTTTTTTTGTTGACTTTTTAGTGTGTGAAGATCCGACAGAGGTAATCATGCGTTATCAATTCTCCCCGTAAATCCTTATATTACAACTGCTAAATTAGATTGAACAGCACCTATCCCCCTGATTGCAAATAACCCCAATGAAAGTAAGGATATCATTATTAATTGGAATAATAGGGTTTTGTCTGATTAGCTGTTCTAAGGACGAACTTCCCGCCAAAAACCAGATCGTATCTTTATTCAATCAATCTGATGAGAGAATTGCGCTTTCCTACATCGGCTTTAGCGCAGATAGTACGCAAGTGATCTCGAAAATGCCGGGCACAGCAACTTCGCCCTTGGTTCGATTCAAAGAAAATAATCTAATATTGGAGCCTGATCAATCTGCCCAAATCCATAATTTTTCCGATGAAACGCTAAAGTTGTCTCTCGAGCAGGCTGGCGGATTGCTCTATTATGTGATTAATATTGATACACTTGAACAAGTTCCGTGGGAGGATATCCGGCGACTAAACAGAGGTGTAACGGTTTTTTTCTACCGCAATTACCAGAGACTTGAGGCGGATAGTTTCAGGATCGTATATAAAAAACCCTGAAAGACGAGAGACGATATTTTATAGTACGTCATGCGCCTTGCGCAGGACGAGGGGTGGTTGAACCCGGTCTAAGACATGCACCAAATTAAAGCTCTGCTTTGCCAGTGTCATCCCCAACAATTCTTTGAACAAACTAAGTCCAGAATAAAGTCAACTAACTTTTAAAATAAACTTTACATAAACCAACCGGGAGAGATCTTGCTGAGAAAAAATGTATTGTTAATTGACAGTGCCGTAACCACCCACGTTCCGCCAGGAGCGTACATCCCCTCCTTGAAAAAAGGAAGGGAATTTTGTCAACCCCTACCATATGGCTCGCGCCCGATCTATGTAATCACCCAAGACTCTCCGTGACCTTTAGCTCACGTTCAGGAGGACTTCCGAAATTCATGTTGCCAACATTTTCAGCCGCACAAAAAAAAAGAAAATTCCTCGGTGCAACTCTGTGATTTGCATTTTGTATTTCTAGTGA
>JAYSOP010000862.1:0-3250 GCA_043722905.1 Chryseolinea sp. | reverse complement strand
TTAGCGTGATCATTGCATTGAGCATGCAATCGCATATCGCACCGGCCCAGAAAATTGACGAAGACCGGATGAAGCGTGATATTGAAGTAGGTGAGAATGTACTGGCCACCCTCATCAAACAGGAGATGAACCAACAGCGCACTTTTTTTGGCCTTGATGTGAAAGGATCTTATCAACCCGGTTATGGTGTTACTTTTCGATTGCCAGGTGAATCCTCCATGCCCTTTATAATTTCGATAGGCGCTGACAACATAATGCCCCCCACACCGGTAATTGCTGATGGCAATGGTTACCGTTATACCTACCGAACCAATGGTGCTGACGTGGAGGATCGCCGCGAAGAAACTGACGCTTATAAGCTGGCTGATAAGTCCAGGGACAGAAAACGCTTAAGTGGAGACAGCATTCGCAATGCATACAACGCCCGGATGATCAAAGCCGCACAAGACTTTATTCTGGATTACGGCGACTTTATTAGCCAGCTGGCTCCGAATGAAAAAATAGTCGTGACTAACCAGGGAGACCGCCAACTCTTTTACTTTAACGCCGGCAAACGTACACGCATTTCTGTCGAGGGAACCATGTCTGATATCACCGCCCTGAAACAAGGAAAATTATCCCGTGAACAGGCACTTAAAAAGTTGACGTTGGTGAATACCGAATCCGTTGAAGTTAAGGAACCGGATATGGAAATGTTGGTCAGCATCTTCAGCAGATTATATCGTCACGACCTTTCTAAAACATACTTCACAGAGGGGAATGTCTACTATGAGCGATTGAAAGACTATGGCAGTATATTCTACATGCAGATGGTAAGCAGTATAGAAAGTGGTTTCGATAAATTCGCTATTCCAACCCTAGGGCTGGAAGATCTTGACCAGAAAGCCCGTGATAAAAAAGTGGCCGAATTGTATCCTGCATTTGAAAGAGATATGAAAGAAAATATCCTGGAATATGGAAGAAGCCTGAAAAGTCTCAAGGATGATGAAGTTTTGGTTTTCAATGTCGCAATGACCCGGTGTATTGATTGCGGAATACCATCGAGCCTGGAATTAAGTATCAAGAGCTCAGCATTGAAGGAATTTGCCTCTGGAAAACTGGATAAAAGTTCCGCGATCGGCAAGTTTGTGGTGAAAAAAGGAGCCAATCAATAATTCCGGCCTCGTTCGCGCGTTATATCAGAAGTGCTGGTGTATGAGGGGGTAAAACTCAAAAACGCCAGCATTTTTTATTACACAACGGGAAGGTGAATTATTCGGGTGGCTGAACAAAATGTAACCTTTCCACGTACCTTGGAGTACATAGTTGGAGGATCTGTTGATTTACAACCGACAACGAAGTTCGCGATATCCACAAAAAACTCAAAAAAACCCGTTATGAAAAAAAATCTGATCATTGGTGCTGGGATCGCAGTTGTCTTACTGGTTGCCTATTTTGTCGTAAAAGGCAATAAAACAGGTGAAACATCAGACATCATTGTGTCGGTAAAAACGGGCCCTTTTAAAGTTGAGATCGAAACTACGGGAGAACTGGAAGCCAAGAACTCTGTCAAAATACTGGGTCCTACAAGCCTTAGGGAGTTTGGGATCTGGCAGGTTATTGTGCAAAGTATTGTAGACGAAGGCACTGTGGTCAAAAAGGGCGAGTGGGTGGCGACACTCGACCGCTCTGAATTTCAGACCAAGTTAAATGATAAGAAAATCGAACTGGAGAAAGAAAATGCTGAATACGTTCAAACGGAACTGGACACCACATTGGAACTCAGAGAAGCACGCGATCAGCTGATTAACCTACGTTATGCTGTTGAAGAAAAAAAAATCATTCATGAGCAATCGAAATTCGAACCCCCGGCTACCATTAAACAGGCGGAGATCAATGTAGAGCGTGCCCAAAGAGAATATTCGCAGGCAGTAGAAAATTATAAGATAAAAAAGCGGAAAAATGGGGAAAAGATGAAGGAGCAATCCGCGGAACAACGCAAAGTACAGAGCGCACATGATGCCATGACGAAGGCAATCCAGGCATTCTCGATTGTGGCCCCTGAAGCAGGTATGCTAATCTATCATAAAGACTGGAATGGCAAACCCATCAAGTCAGGCACACAAATTAATATGTGGGACCCTACAGTGGCCACGTTGCCGGATATGACGACTATGATGTCGAAAACCTATGTTAACGAAGTTGATGTGCGGAATGTAAAACCAGGTCAAAAGGTGGAAGTGGGTCTTGATGCCTATCCTGATAAAAAATTGGTGGGGTCAGTCATTCGCGTTGCCAATGTCGGCGAACAGCGGCCTAATTCCGATTCAAAGGTTTTTGAAGTTTCGGTGGAAATTAATGGAACCGATCCTACGATCAGACCTTCGATGACGACCAGTAACAAGATCATCACCAGCCTGAAAGACAAGGCCCTGTTTATTCCTTTGGAATGTCTTCATAGCCAATTTGATACCATTACCTATGTCTACAAAAGGGATGGACTGAATACCCTAAAACAAGAGGTGATCACGGGTGAAACCAACGCCAATGATGTCACTATTTCAGGCGGTCTCAGCGAAGGCGACCGGGTTTACCTATCCCTACCTGGGGGACAAGAAGATAAAGAGATCATCCTTTTACCCGAAATGAATGGCAAACGAAAGAAGAAAGGCGAGGAAAAGCCAGTGGAACTTCCCGTTGTTCCAAATGAATTAGTGCGGCCCGTTGGTCAACCAACCAAATAACTGATGTTACCCAGAATATTAGCAAACCTTTACATTGCCATTGATGCAGTGATCGCCAATAAAGTACGATCGCTTTTAACTGCCCTCGGTATTATTTTCGGTGTAGCTGCCGTAATTGCCATGCTGGCAATCGGCAACGGAGCCCAACAGGAAATTCTTGATCAGATTAAATTGGTTGGGGTAAATAACATCGTGATAAAACCTATCGTCGAGCAGGAAGAAGAGAAGGTAGAAGAAGGTTCAGGCCAAAAAGAAAAGAAGAAGTTTTCGCCTGGCTTAACGATACGGGATGTAAAGAGTATACAGACAACCATTCCAGATTTAACCAAGATAAGCCCGGAGATCATCCTGGAAACCAATGTCGTGCGACAGGGCTATCGCAGATCCGCTAAGCTGGTCGGTGTGGAGCCATCGTATTTTGAAATTTATAATTTTGAGATATATGAGGGGACGATGTTTTCCGACGCACATCGGAGGGTAGGGTCTCCTGTATGTATCATCGGCCAATCCATCAGAACCCGTTTTTT
>JAYSOP010000861.1:0-4440 GCA_043722905.1 Chryseolinea sp. | reverse complement strand
CCCATATCCAGCATTCGGTCTGCCTCATCAAGCACAAGGTGTTTGAGCTGACTGAGATTAATGGTGCCTGCTGCCAGCAACGCCATGAGTCGCCCAGGCGTGGCAATGATAATATCCGCGCCCGTTTCCATTGCCTTTCGTTGTTGATCCCACGTGGCTCCATCACTTCCCCCATAAACTGACAAAGAGCTAACTCCCAGGAAATAGGCAAAGCCTTCAACCTGCTGATCAATTTGAAGCGCAAGTTCCCGGGTTGGGGCAATGATCAAAGTATTGAGGTGCCGTGATTCTCCCTGCACGATTTTGTTTAATAGCGGCAAGATATACGCAGCTGTTTTACCGGTACCTGTTTGCGCGCAGGCGATCAGATCATGGTTTTCCAGAATCACTGGTATGGTCAATTCCTGAACAGGGGTGGGTTTTTCGTATCCCATTGAATCCAGGCCTTCTACAAGCTTTGGATCGAAATTAAAATCACTAAAGGTCAAATGAATGTTTATTAAGCGTAAGTAAAAAAATGACGTTTGGGGGCCGATACAAAAATGGTGAAAAAAAACGAATGATTCTGACAGACAGAAACCAACTTGTTAATTAAACCGCGAAAGGGACTAAAAAGTTTATCCCTTAATATTAAAGAAGTCCTTCGCATTGGTGTAACAAATTGCCTCTACCATACTTCCAAGGCGGTTTAAGTCGTCTGGTAATTCGCCTTTTTCGATGTCATTGCCCAGGAGATTGCATAAAATCCGCCTGAAATACTCGTGTCTCGGGAAGGAAAGAAAACTTCTCGAATCGGTTACCATCCCCACAAATCGTGACAGCAGACCCATATTGGACAGGGCATCCATCTGACTCTCCATGCCATTCTTCTGATCCAGAAACCACCAACCTGACCCATACTGCATTTTACCTGGAATGGAGCCATCATTGAAATTTCCAATCATGGACGCAAACAACGCATTATCCGCGGGGTTAAGGTTGTAAATAATTGTTTTAGCAAGCTGATTTGTGCTGTCGAGACGATTGAAAAAGCCCGCCATTTTTTGGGCTTGCGGAAAATCTCCGATGGAATCAAACCCTGTGTCCGGCCCAATCTCAAGGGACATGCGTGAATTGTTATTCCGCAAAGCGCCCACATGAAATTGCTGCACCCATCCCTTCGCGTGATACATACGACCCAGTGCTAACAAGACGGCGCTTTTAAACTGATGCTGATCAAGGATATCCTGATTTTTTCCAGAGCGAAATTTTGTGAACAGTTTGTCCGCATTTTTTTCTGCGTCCACTTCATAATACAGATGTTCCAGGCCGTGATCGGCTGCTCTGCAGCCTGCAGTCTGAAAAAAATCGACACGGGATTGCAGTGCGTGCAATAAGTCGGCAAATGTTTTGATGTCTGTGCCTGAAACGGTTTCCAGCTTTTCAATATACTGTATCCAGGGCTTATTGTTTTCGACAGCATATACTTTATCGGGGCGGAAGGTTGGATACATTTTAAAACCGACATCCCGGGTAGATAGCGCCAAATGATATTCCAGTGAATCTAACGGATCATCTGTGGTACAGACCACTTCTGCCTTCATTTTCCTTAATAAATTCTGGACACTGAATTCCTTCTTCTGAAGGGACGCTGAGCATGTATGATAAATTTCCTGTGCACTTGTACCATCGAGCAAACGATCTATACCAAAATAATTCCTGAGTTCAAGATGAGTCCAGTGATACAGGGGGTTGCGCATGGTATAGGGAACGGTTTCCGCCCACTTCACAAATTTGGCCAGCGGATCTGCGCTTCCGGTACAAAACTCTTCTGCCACCCCATTTGTGCGCATAGCCCGCCATTTGTAATGGTCTCCTTCAAGCCAGATTTCCGTAAGGTTGTTGAACTTTCTGTCTTCAGCAATATCCTTTGGGGATAGATGATTGTGAAAATCTATGATCGGCATAGGGAATGCATGCTGATCATAAAGGTACCTGGCGAATTCACTTTCCAACAAAAAGTCTTCACCTAAAAACGCTTTGGAAGTTTTAATCATAACGATTATTTATGCAACATACCCAGGATGCCGAGCTCAAGACCTCTTAATTCTGCCAACCCGCGCAGCCTGCCAATGGCGGAGTAACCCGGATTGGTTTTTTTACGAAGGTCGTCCAACATTTGATGACCATGATCAGGACGGAATGGAACGGGTTCGTTACGCCTCTGTTGAAGCATCACCAGTTCTCTCATCACGGCAACCATGTCAACATCGCCATCCAAATGATTCGCTTCATAAAAATTTCCGTTCTCATCCCTTTTTGTACTGCGGAGGTGAATAAAATTTATTCGGTCACCGAGGCGGGCAACCATTCCGGGCAAATCATTATCCTTACGCACACCGTAAGAACCCGTACAAAAACAAAGGCCATTACTCTTTCCGTTATAGGCATTCAGAAGCTGCACGGCATCAGCTTCAGTACTGACGACCCGTGGGAGGCCAAATATCGGGAATGGCGGATCATCCGGGTGAATGGCCATTTTAACACCTTCTTTTTCCGCGACAGGACCTATGGCGCCAATAAATTCATACAGGTGCCTGCGCAATCTTTTGTCGTCAATAGCCCGATATTCATTCAGGGCATCCTGAAACTGCTCCAGCGTATAGCCTGCTTCCGCTCCTGGCAGTCCAGCCAAAACATTTTTCTTAAGTTTGTCCAGATCCTCCTTGCTCACATTCCTGAAATACACTTCAGCTTGTGCAATTCGTGCGGCGGGGTGATCTTTTTCAGCTCCAGGTCGTTTTAAAACAAAAATATCAAAAGCCGTAAAAGCCACGGCATCAAACCGCAGTGCCTTTGAGCCATCCTCCACCACGTATTCGAGATCCGTCCGTGTCCAGTCCAGAACGGGCATGAAGTTGTAACAGACAATTTTTATTTCACACGCGCCCAGGTTGCGAATACTTTGCTGGTAATTTTCGATGTACTGCTGATAATTACCTTTTTGTTTTTTTATATCATCATGCACCGGAATACTCTCCACTACAGACCAGCGCAAGCCGGCGGCTTCAATAGTCGATTTTCGTTTTTGGATTTCCTGCACCGTCCAGATCTCGCCATTGGGAAGATGATGCAATGCGGTAACAATGCCAGTCGCGCCTGCTTGCCTGACATCTTCCAGGCTTACCGGGTCCTCAGGACCAAACCATCGCCAGGTTTGCTCAAGCTTTCTATTCTCTGACATACAACCGTATCAATTTAGATTTGTATTTGCCACATGATTATGCACCCTTACCAGCTGGCGCAAAATTTTGAATGTCATACCATCGATGCCCGTTAAAAATATTGATGTCTGCCATTTTGTAATTAAACTTTACTCCAGATTAAGGTTCAGTGATCATGTGCCCGATAATGTAAAGCCCCTATCGAGGGTTCCTATGGCACACATTTTCAATCTACCTTAGGCCACCGGTAGAAACCGGGGTTTACAAAATTTTTCGCCCCTACGGGTTCGAATGATTTCGATCGAAGTTGTAATCTGAACTTAACCTTGAAAATACTTTGAACGTCAAACAACTTCAAACCCGAAACAATATCGAACTTAAACTTGAAATTTTATACGCCGCAAAAGACATTGAAACCTCCGTCAACAGCCACATCAACACCAGTGACAAACTTTGAAGCATCTGAGCATAGCCAGATTAAAGTTCCGATCAATTCCTCAGGTACGCCAAAACGCGAGAAAGGCGTATGGTTGATAGCAGCCTGACCGCGGGCCGTATACGATCCATCTGCATTTGTCAGCAACTTTCTGTTTTGCTCGGTGAGGAAAAACCCTGGCGCAATTGCATTCACGCGAATGCCTTCACCAAATTTTTTAGCCATCTCAATTGCCAGCCATTGGGTGAAATTGTCGACCGCTGCTTTTGCAGCGGAATAGCCTACCACCCTCGTTATTGATCTGAATGAAGCCATGGAGGCGATGTTGATGATCACACCTTTTTTGTTTTGCCCCATGACATCACAGAATATTTTGGTAGGCAACACGGTACCGAGCAAATTCAAATCAACGACCTTTTGAAACTCAGGAATCTGAAGGTCAAAAAAATTCTGATCCGGCATAACGATAGCCCCAGGCAAATTTCCGCCCGCGGCATTGATCAATATATCAATGGTGCCATGAGCCTTTAGGATCTTATCCCTGGCAGCCGACAATTGAACTGCATCGAGAACATCGGCCTGTACAAACATACCTTCCTTTCCCTTTTCCTGAATTGTTTTTAAAATGGCATCACCGCTTTCTTTTTTCCTGCCCAGCACAACTACTTTCACCCCTGCCTCTGCCAACCCTATGGCCATTGCTCCTCCGAGAACCCCGGTACCTCCTGTTACAACAGCCACTCTTCCAGCGATATCAAATAATTTAAGTGGGTTCCCCATCATCTAAGAATTAAAAATTTT
>JAYSOP010000860.1:0-4428 GCA_043722905.1 Chryseolinea sp. | reverse complement strand
TGTTCGTTACCGATGGATCGACCGACAATACCCCATCGATCATAAAAAAATTTCATGCCGTGAAATTATTCCATGATTTCCAGAGAAAAGGTAAAATCCATGCCGTAAACAGGGTAATGAGGTTTGTGACTACTCCCATTGTAATTTTTTCTGATGCGAATACTCTTCTAAATGACCTTGCGGTCAGGAATATTGTCAGGCACTACCAGAATGAGCAGACTGGTGGCGTGGCGGGCGAAAAAAGAATTTACAAAAATAAGGAGGATAACGCCTCCGGATCGGGCGAGGGTTTTTATTGGAAGTACGAATCGTTCCTCAAGAAAAAGGATGCTGAAGTATATTCCATCGTAGGAGCAGCCGGAGAGTTGTTCTCTGTCCGTACAGCGCTATATCAGGATCCCCCGGATAATATTATCATTGAAGATTTCTATATGTCCTTGAAAATCTGCACAAAAGGTTACCGTTTTATGTATGAGCCTGAGGCTTACGCTTTTGAAACTGCCTCAGCGTCGGTCAAGGAAGAATGGAAACGCAAGGTGAGGATTTGCGCTGGCGGCTTTCAGGCCATGGCAAAATTAAAACCGCTTTTGAACCCCTTTCGATACGGCATCCTGAGTTTTCAATATATTTCCCACCGGGTTTTGCGCTGGACGCTAGCACCCCTTTTTCTACCCATTATTTTGATCTCAAATGTATGGTTGGCCACATCGGGATCATGGTTTTACGGCGTCACCTTAATATTGCAAATTTCATTCTATGTGTTGGCGTTACTAGGTTATCGGTTCAGCGAAAAGAAAGTTTCTATCAAAGGATTCTTTATACCGTATTATTTCATGGTAATGAATCTTTCGGTTTATGCGGGGTTCATCCGGTATTTTAGAGGGAAACAGTCCGTTGTCTGGGAAAAGGCGGAACGGGCAGCCATTGCTCCGCAATAAAATCCTGATTTTGACTATTAAAGATCAAGCATTATTTTGCGCACCTTAAATTTAACCATATGGGGCGCGTTTTTGAAAAAAGGAAGCATAAGATGTTTGCTCGCTTTGACCGGATGGCCAAAGGATTTACCCGTATTGGGAAGGATATTGCCATAGCTATCAAGCATGGGGGGCCCCATCCCGAGCACAATCCAAAACTCCGGGTGGCGATGCAGAATGCCAAGGGGATTAATATGCCTAAAGAACGCGTGGATGCGGCTATCCGGCGGGCATCTTTAAAAGAGGAAAAGGAATTTCAGGAAGTGACCTATGAGGGATATGGACCTCATGGCGTTCCTATTATGGTAGAATGCGCGACTGATAATCCCACGAGAACGGTGGCCAATGTCAGACTTCACTTCGCTAAAAATAGTGGAAGTATGGGTAATTCGGGTTCTGTGGCCTTTCTGTTTGAGCGAAAAGGTGTGTTCAAATTCCATCATACAAAACTGAATCTCGATGAAATGGAACTTGAGCTAATCGATGCAGGGGCAGAGGATATCGAAAAACAGGAAGATGAAATTATTGTTTACACCAAATTTACCGAATTCGGCCACATGCTGAAATTTCTGGAGTCCAAACACCTGGAGGCAAAAAGTTCAGAATTACAATACGTTCCAACTACCACAAAAGAACTCAGTGAAGAGCAACAGGATGAAGTGCTGAAACTGGTTGAGGTACTGGAATCAGATGATGATGTTCAATCAGTATATCATAATCTTGCTTAAGGCATTGGGAAGTAGCCTATAAATATCTGCAGAACATCGGGCCTACCGCACACTATCCGGCTCAATCGTGAGCCGGTCTTCAATCATTCGATTGTTGTACTGCTGAATCACCGCCTTGATTTTATTTTCCATCAAGATTACCCTTTCTGAAGACTCATTTATTAAGTTTTTTTGCATAAGCTTATCCTGACGGAAATTATACAATGCGAGACTCCTTGAACCATCAAATACAAGCATGAAATCGCCGTCAAATATCTGATAGGTATTGTCCTTGTAATTGAAAGCCACAGGTCTTGAATCTTCCCGGAACAAATCCCGGCCAAAGGCGACATAAGGTTTATTATAATGCAAGTAACCCAACACACTTGGCATGATATCGGTTTGTTGCGCGATCTGAGTCTCCCTTCCCGCTAAACTGTTGTCAGGCTTAAAAAAGATAATGGGAATGGAGAAAAAGCCCCAGCCTGTCCGGTATTCCGGAAACTGAATATTGGACGAAGTATGGTCAGAGGTGATGACAAACAAAGTATTTTTATACCAGGGCATCGAGGAAATCGTGTGAAAGAATTTTTTCAACGCATGATCCGTATATTGTATACACCGGTGAATAGGCAGCGGGCCGCCTTTAAATGTATCCGTATACTCTTCCGGGATAGCGAATGGGTGGTGAGAGGAGACAGAAAAGAAAATAGAAACGAACGGGGTTTTGATTTCATTCAATCGCGCTGCATAATATTGGAGGAATGGCTCGTCCCAGATTCCCCACAAGCCATCAAAATCTTCCGGATTGTTGTATTCCGTCATACCGGAATAATGTTCCACACCGGCCAGGTTCATAAAAGCTTTGAAGCCCATTGATCCATTCGGGGCACCGTGAAAAAAGGAAGTGTGGTAATCTTCTCTTGCTAATAAAGAAGGCAGCGTGTTGATTCTATTAGCCGAGTAAGGCGAGAGAAAATACGGCACGCCCAGCGAAGGAATACTTCCTATTATTGAAGGAAGACCATCAATTGATTTTCTACCGTTGGCGAAGCTGTTCTCAAAAGTTTTACTATGCTGCAGGAGGGAATCCAGGAAAGGGGTGTACCCTTTATATTTTCCATTTTCCTTATCGCTATTAAAAGTTCCGAAAAATTCTTTCGAAAAACTTTCAAGAATAATTACCACGACATTTTCTTTCTTGAATTGACTGGTATCAGTCGGCCAGTGAACGGGCGTGTAGAAAGCGTTAAGTTCCGATGCAGTAAAATATTTTGCTTTCTGTACTTTTGTCTTCCCCACTGTACGGATCAGCGAAAAGGGCGTGTTCAGCACGATACTGATATCTTTTGGATCCCGGACAAATTCACCGGCATTGCTTAAGGTGATGGGTCGGGTACTATGGCGAAATCCTCCCCGTATCCCTCCGATGATGAAAAATGTAATCAGAGGAAGGACGAAGAAACCGGTGGTATAATACATCGTCCGGTTTTGCATTTGAGGGCCCCATATTTTAATGAGATTGTACAGTTTCACCATGATCACCACAAGAAAAATCCAGAATATCACTGCATACCAGTAGTCCAGCAGAAATTGTGCGAGCAGTCTGCTGATATTACTTTCATTCTGAAATTGCCTGAAAACATCCGCTGACGTCCTGCGAAGGGTAAACTTGTAATAAATAAAATCGGCCACATTGGTAGCCAGGGCACAACCATTTAAGATAAAAAATATATATTTCAAAACTTCCTGATAGGAAAACCTAAACCTGAAATCAAAAGGTATGATGGTTAGCAGAATGTACAGGGAATTGATGTAAAGCAGGGCCGAAAGGTCAAACTGGAGACCACCCCAGAGTAGCCAGGAAAATTTCCGGACAGTCATTTCCGGGAAAAATGACGTATTGAACAGGTAAAAGCCAACCCTGCAAATTGTAAAAAGCAGCATTGCCAATAGCAACCTCAGCAACAATGCCCAATAAATATTGCCAGTTAGTCTCAGGTTGGCTAATCTCAGTTTCACAATGCGAATTAAGATAAAATTAAGCAAATTTTACTGCCCTTAAAATCAAGCATCTCGTTACATCGGCTCTAACAGCGTCCTCTTTTGCCACTATAATCCTATATTAGCCTTTGTGGTCAAAAGCCTAAAGTAAAAAAAAAAATAAATCTTCGCTTTCAGAAACATATGAGGGTTCAACATTTGTTATGACAGAATGCGATTAGTCTACCAACTCTTTCTTGTTTCAGTTTTAGATTTGATTACCCTTCAAACAGCGGGACAGGACTATCTGCAATCCGGTATTTCCTTTTTTAATGCCGTAAAATCCGATGAGTTTGAGGAAGCAGACAAACTGATCAAAACAATGGCCAGCGGAAAGGAAGAAATATTAAAATCGCAATTGAACACGGAAAATAAAGCGAAGGCTTTTTGGATCAACCTCTACAACACTTATGTTCAGTATCTCTTAAAAAAAGATCCGGGGTTATTTAAAGACAGGAGTAAATTTTTTAAAACGGAATACATTACCATTGCTGATCAAAAATTAAGTTTGGATGACATTGAACATGGAATTATCCGACGTTCCCGTAATAAATATACCATGGGCTATCTGGGTAGTTTTTTTGTCAGTAACTTTGAAAAACGTTTCCGCCTTGAAAGCATCGATTACAGGATACACTTTGCGCTGAACTGTGGGGCCAAAAGTTGTCCCCCGGTTGCCCTGTATAAACACGATAAATTAG
>JAYSOP010000859.1:0-4859 GCA_043722905.1 Chryseolinea sp. | reverse complement strand
ATTGATCATTATCGGCACGCGAATCATTCGCTCACATTCTTTCCGCCACCAGACCTCCTTTAACCGTCTTGATGCGTATCATCTCTGACAATGATACGTACAATGGCACGAAGCGAAAGCGTTTAGCTTTTCTACACCACTGCTAATTACAATTTTTACTTTAACGATTGGATCCATCATGTTGGACCTTCAAATGGTTCACTACTTAAGTAATGTTCTTCGATGAAGGCTCGAATACGAATTTCTGAATATGCAAACTTACAACGTCGTCGGTACTTCCTTGGAGCTGGTCTGGCTGTTTTAGTTGCATTCAGCCTTTTTCTGGGAATAGTATTATCGATAAGTATAAGATGGTTTTCTTTCATCATCGCTGGTTTTACCTGGTGCACGGCAATAACCTTTCGAACAGACTACTGTTTTAACAACATAGCTGCCTGGGACAACCGATAATTTTAAAGCCTTGCAAGGTTAAAGTTCTGGGAATAAACACATGGAGAAATCAATTGGATTTTTAATGCCTAAAAAAAGAAACTAAAATGGAAAAATCATATCTCAAACTTCTTGAAAACAACAAAGCATGGTCTGTGCTTAAAAAAAATAATGACCCGCATTTTTTTGAAGGGTTGGCCCAAGGTCAAAACCCGGATTATTTATGGATCGGATGTTCTGATAGCCGGGTTCCTGCAAATGAAATTACAGGAACAAAGCCTGGTGAAATCTTTGAGCATAGAAATATTGCCAATATGGTAATTCACTCCGATATGAATATGCTCAGCGTATTGTCATACGCTGTTGAAGTCTTGAAAGTAAAACACATTATTGTCTGTGGTCACTATGGTTGTGGCGGTGTGCTTGCAGCTATGGGGAACAAACCATTTGGACTTATTGATAACTGGCTCCGACATCTGAAAGACGTTTACAGATTTCATCACGAGGAACTTGATAACATTCAGGATCACGAAACCCGTGCGAGAAGAATGGTAGAGCTTAATGTGATTGAACAGGTACAGGACCTTGGAAAAACGTCTATAGTCCAAAATGCCTGGAACAAACAACAGCTACTAAATATTCACGGATGGGTATATGATATAAAAGATGGTGTAATAAAGGACCTGAATATTACCTCTACCTGTGCCAAAGACCTTCATTCAATTTACCAGCTCCAAGAATAATTTTTTTTTAAAATAAAAAGAAAAAATGCGATGGCGAATACGATAACAATTGATCAGGGGCGTAAAAACATGCACGAAAAACATTCTGCCCATTCAGGTCAATACCTTTTGGGTCAACCGTTTGATGAAAAACAGATTTTACATCAGTTGAAACATTACCTGCCATCGCAGACTCCCTTAAAGGATTTCATTCACCACAATACGCTGCATGCCTTTCAAAATTCAAAATTTTATGATGCGATCTTTAAGGCATCGAAAATATTTGGTTACCAGGTCACTCTTCAACTCACCGAATACCGGGATTTGTACAAAATAGGGAGAATCAAAGATAACTGTCTTGAGAAAATTATTATTGAGAAAAAAGGATTGGAAAATCTTGCTTTCTGGAAAGAAAATCTGCTGGTAAAGGACTATGATACATCGGAATTTGCCAGGATCGGCAGATTGCGCGCCTCCTGGAAAAATAAATACCAGACTGATCTCGATTCAGCCGTCCATCCGCTCCTTTTCAGAATCCTGTCCAGCTATCTTGATCAGGGCATTTCTCTCTGGCGTTTTCCGGTAAAAGAAGAAGGCTTCCTCGCTTCCATTAAAGCGCTGGAAGTAAAGAGTTTTTCAAGCCTGTTTAAAACAAAAAGGGCAAGACAATTATTGCTGGATAACGATTGCAACTTGGCAAACCTGCTGAAAATCGTTGTTGGAAATGAACTGTATTATGAACGATACCTGTTTGACCAACAATTCAGCCACCAGGGATGGTCAGGAATTGTTTCAGCAGTTGAAGATCACCCTGACACGCTACTTGACCGAAAAAATATTTCGCTACACGACCTGATAATTTTTGAACTTTTGTTGGAAATCGATGCCCTCGACTCCCGGTTTGGAAATTCATGGCTTCCGTTATGCCATGAGAAAAAAAGAAAACCCCGTGATCTTTTCAGGGAAGTCAAAAAAAAGGAAATTTATGAAGTGTTTAATCTTTTTCAGGAAGCTTTTGAATGGAGTTACTATGATGAAGTACTGGCGGGATTAGGTTCAGCAAAAAAAATAAAAACTGAAATACCAAACCAAAAAAGTTTTCAGGCCTTATTCTGTATCGACGAACGGGAAGATTCCATCCGGCGGCATATTGAAAAGACAGACCCCGCTTGCGAAACCTTTGGAACTCCCGGTTTCTTCAGTGTTGAATTTTTCTTTCAGCCCGAAAACGGGAAATTCTACGATAAGCTGTGTCCTGCCCCTGTGACTCCTAAATATTTGATAAAAGAATTTAATGTTAAAGAGAAAAGAAAACATGAGCTGCTGTATTCGAAGGCAACGCACACTTTTCTAACTGGATTTGTTATTGCGTTGACCCTGGGTTTTTGGGCTGTTGTCAGATTGTTTCTGAATTTGTTTAAACCTGCGATGAGCCCCGCTATTTCCAATGCGTTTGCCCATATGTTTAAAGGGTCTCAATTGACTATTGAAAATACAAATCCTTTGGAAAGGGAGAATAATCTGCAAATAGGATTTACAGTGGAAGAAATGGTGACAAGGGTGGAATCATTGTTGCGCGGTATTGGTCTTACAAAAGATTTTGCTTCCATCGTCTATGTAATTGCTCACGGCTCGAGCAGCGCAAACAATCCACACCATGGTGCACACGACTGCGGCGCCTGCAGTGGAAGGCCGGGATCCGTAAACTCCAGAGTTTTTTCATTTATGGCCAATCACACTAAAGTCCGGGAAAAGTTACGGGAGAAAGGTATATCCATTCCGGATACAACACAATTTGTGGGCGGGTTACATGATACTGCCAGCGATCAGATTGCTTATTACGATGAAGATATACTAATCCGTGAAAACAGGGAGCAACATAAAAAAAATGATCTTGCCTTTGAAACAGCATTGGACCACAATGCAAAAGAACGATCCAGAAGGTTCGCGTCAATCCGTACGGACATGAATTTGAAAAATGTCCGGGAAGCGATCCGGCAGAGATCCGTTTCTTTATTCGAGCCGAGGCCGGAGCTCGGACACGGAACCAACACCCTCTGTATTGTGGGCAGGAGAAACCTGACAAAAAACATCTTCCTTGACAGGCGCGCGTTTATGAATTCCTATGATTATAAGACAGATCCCGAGGGGAAATTTCTTACCGGCATAATGAAACCTTTGGGGCCAGTTTGCGGCGGCATCAGTCTGGAGTACTATTTTTCAAGAGTGGATAATCATAAGTTAGGTGCAGGGACTAAACTTCCGCATAACGTGGTAGGGTTATTCGGAGTAACGAACAGCAGTGATGGCGATCTCAGGCCAGGGCTTCCGCTTCAGATGATTGAAGTTCATGACCCTTTGCGGTTGATGATTATTGTGGAACATTTTCCAGAGGTTGTTTTAAAAACGATTCAATCCACCCCTGAAATGTACGAGTGGTTCATTAACGATTGGGTCCATTTGGTGGTGGTGAATCCTGAGACGCACAAATTTTATTATTTTAAAGACGGGGTCTTTTCGGAATATATTCCCATGACCGAAAATATAGCTTCGGTGGCTGACTTTCACTCACTTATAGAATCAGCTCCGGAAATGGAAACCAATCAAACCGTGGATGCCACACGGGAAAATTTACCTGTCTACCTATTAAATTAATAACCAAATGTCTTTATTTCTGCAGTTATTTCTCTGGATACCCATCATTGGTTTTTTACTCACCCTCCTGATTCCCCGAAAAAAGGAAACCCTCATTTCCGGTATCGCCATCTTTACCTCGGCTATACACCTGGGTGGTATCCTGACATTCTTTGTTATTTGGATAATGAACGCCTCTCCCATCCTGGATGCCAAACATCTTATTTTTTTTAAGTCCGGAAATATTGAAATTTTCATCGATTTTTACTTCGATAAGGTTACCGCGTTTTTTTGCATGACGGGATCATTGATCGCCTTTCTCGTCACCATTTTTAGCCGTTACTATATGCACAGAGACGCGGGTTTCAAACGTTTTTTTGTCACCATACTTTTATTTTTCCTGGGATACAACATCGTCATCTTTTCCGGGAATCTTGAAACATTATTTGTAGGCTGGGAGATCCTGGGAATCTGTTCTTTTCTACTGATTGCTTTTTACAGAGACAGATACCTGCCTGTAAAAAATAGTTTAAAAATAATTTCTGTTTACCGGCTGGCTGACTTATGCTTGCTTCTGGCGATGTGGATGAGTCACCACCTATGGCACGAAAACATCACTTTTCTGAAGTTGAATAATCTTCCTTTAGTTCAGCAACACATCGCGCAGGATAATACGCTCAGTGTATTAATTGCCATTCTATTTCTGCTTGCGGCGGTCATAAAATCTGCCCAGGTTCCTTTCACGTCGTGGCTACCCAGAGCCATGGAAGGGCCCACCACTTCCAGCGCTATTTTTTACGGCTCGCTGTCCGTTCATTTGGGAGTTTTTGTTCTGATGCGCACTTCTCCATTTTGGGAGAACATTGCGTTCATAAAACTATTGGTGATTTTAATCGGCCTGGCCACCGCAGTTATCGCGACCGGAATTGCCAGAGTGCAGTCAACGGTGAAGACCCAAATTGCGTATTCGTCCGCTGCACAGATCGGAATTATTTTTGTAGAGGTAGGCTTGGGATTTCACTTTCTTGCATTGGTCCATTTTACCGGAAATGCATTCCTGAGAACGTATCAGCT
>JAYSOP010000858.1:0-3205 GCA_043722905.1 Chryseolinea sp. | reverse complement strand
CGCGCATTGATGGGTAAGGTGTATGCTCCGGAAGTAGACGAAGAAAATGAAATTCAGTTTGATTTTGATGGCTCCGCTAAAATTGCCCTCATAGGTATAAATCGGTCTATGCAGGCATGGATAAGCTTGTTTGAAATACTCCCTGACAAGGAAGATGATTTTCTGAAAATACTTTCCCTTTTAGAGAAATTGAAAACATTGACGCAGGTAGAATTTCCAAAAGCGGAATCCTTTGTAAGACCTGGTTTTGATGAAAACTAAGGGGCGTTGGCAACTAACAGATCTGCAAAAGCAAAAGGGTCCTGGCCGTTCCAGGTGGCACGACCTTTAATACGTTGCTCTTTTTTCTGTAATCCGGTCTTATAAGCTTTGTCATAATAGGTCAGCAAAATTTCTATGGTACAGGCCATGTCTCCTTCGAATAGTTTTTCCCTGGCCGCATTGAAGTGCTGACCTCCCAATTTTTTCAGGATACCATTCATGGCACTCAGGAAAGCTTGTTTATCCGCATGCCCATATTCCTTAACTAACCTTGCAACCCGTACTTGCTGGTCAACCTCCATTTCAAAGACAACCGCCCCTGACATTTGCCTCCAAAAATCCTGAGGAAGATAAATTTTGCCGATTCCGATTGACTCATCCTCCACCCAAATTCGCCTGGAGGGATCCAATTTCCTTAATTCCTCAAAAAGATCATTTTGAAACTGCTCAGTAGTTGGCTGGGGAGGCATCATTAAACCACCGAAAACAGAACCTTTATGATTCGCTAAATTTTCAAGGTCAATGACCTGCTCACCTTTTTCACGTAAAGCCCGGAGTATTTCACTTTTTCCACTGCCGGTATACCCTCCAAGCAGTATTAACCGAAGCGGGTTCTTGTAAGATTCTAATGCTTCATGCCGGTACACTTTATACCCACCGCTAAGTTGATGGGTTTTAATTTTGGCCATACCAACGATCTGACAAAAATTGGATGATCGCATTCCTCCACGCCAGCAATGCACCAAGAGTTCCTGGCCCGCGGCTGCAAGCTCGGCATGTTTAATAATTTCCAGAAAGCGAGGCCCTACCAGTCGAAAGCCGGTTTTTATTGCCTCTGCCTGACCTTTTTGCTTGTAATCCGTTCCTACAGTAATCCGTTCATCGTTATTTAATATCGGAATGTTAATGGCACTTTCGATATGACCTTCGCCAAATTCTTTTTCGGAGCGTACGTCTGCAATGGGTAGCTCGTCTCGAAGTTTTAAAAATTCCTGTATGGGTATAATCACAATGGCGAAGATAAACACACTAACATTCTCTCAGCTGATGCGCGCTAATGAAATATAAAATGTATCAGAAAAGTTGAAAGGATTCTACAAACAAAAAAAATACACCTTCAATTTGTCTTGCACTCAGTTAAAAGTTCAATCAGAAAAATTAATGGCAATGTTCGTAGCAATTCCGATTCTGAAGCCATAGCCTAAATACTTCCCATCACGAAAAGCTGCCGCTGCTTCAAGCCTGAATATCCTCAGAATTCCATCAATAGAATAACCAAGCTCTGTATAATTCTTTGAGGTAGGTGTGGCCAGATAATTGACAAAAACGTTTTCACGGATACCCGCTAAGCGCACAACCGGAATAGTGGTAACCAGAAACTTGCGGAATTGATAATGTGCGTTGCCTGAAATATATTTGGTTGCCGTACTATATTGGTAATAATCCAACAGGCGAAAACTACCTACAGGGTCATTGGTGCTGAAGGGTGTCTTATTACCCAGAAAGTGCTTGTAATCCATAAAATACATCTTGTCAGTATTTAGAAAAGTACCACCCCTGAGCCAAATATCAACGTTCCCTTTTGCACCCATTTTGAATTCGTGTCTTAACCCCAACTCAATTTGATCATATTTAATATCGCTGCCTAATAAGGCATCAAACCCTTTGCGGTAATCAAAAGAAATGGTGGGCGAAGAACTATCAATTTCACGTTTATCACCATTCCTGATTCGGAATTTTAGCCATGGACGCCCCGTAATTCCCAAGGACCCGATCAATGCCTGATGGGAGGGAAATCCCGTATCCATTAACACTTCATTGAAAGGCGTGTTGGGCGAATAACTTTCTATATTTTTTCTATCGATAAACTTGTAATCACTGTTGTTAAACAATTTTTTTCTATCACTCCAGGACCAATTTGAATTAACGTAAAGAAAAGGATTTATTTTTTTTCGAAACCGAAGGTCGAGAAAATCGCGCTCATAAATTTTAATGAGGTTATTTTCAAGTAACAGGGTGGTGAAAGTGTTTACGATGGGAAGAATAGGATTCTCAGCATTAAACTGGCTGATATATCTTCCTCCAAGCAATTCCAACCGGTAATGATTATTCCGCAACGTAAAATTTAAATAGCCGGATAATTGATCACGCGAGAAAGCATAACGGAACACCGGTCGGATGGTAAACCTTGTTCTGTTGGAATCCTGAAAAACCGTCCCGAAAGCCACCCGGTAAATCAGGTTGAAACCTTCCACCGTATTAAAACCTCCCATAGGCATATCGATACGAAAGTTTGAATGCTTGCTGATTTTAAAATGGTCACCAAGCAAAATATCCCATGGCTGAAAGCCCTTATGCTTCGATTGCTTCAGTGTATCTCCCTCCATTCTGGCGCGGTCAATGAGGGAAACACTATCCGCTTTTTCATACCCTTTAATTTCATCACGGGTCAGGGGTATGGGCCGGACTTCTGCCCAATACAAGGAGTCTTTTTTATAAGCACCGCTATCAATTTTGAAACTCACATCTGAAAGTACTTCCGGCTCTTTTTGCAGCTTGCGTTCTTCCTTCTCATACTCTTTCACAATGGTTTTTAATTCTCTACGCGTAATATCCTCCCCTGCGGCGAGCCTTTCCTGCAACTGTTTTGTTTTGTCCGATGATGCTTTATTTTTTACCGGTTTGTGCTTTCTTTCTACTTCTTTAGCAAGTGCTTTATCTTTCTTTTCATCGATCACCTCCATGTTTTCTGTATATATTTTCGGGTTGACGGTAATCTTATAATTACTGACGCTGGCCAGATAATTATATTCAAATTCAAATCCGAAAACTTTCCCGTCCACTTTGAACTGGTGCGATACCGGAAGCCATGCTTTATCGTCAATAGGTCCACACATTACTTTGATATAGATATGAATACCTAATTTAATAGTATGAAGATCGA
>JAYSOP010000857.1:0-2131 GCA_043722905.1 Chryseolinea sp. | reverse complement strand
AACCAATACTTCTACCCCCTGTATCTCAGGTAAATTTTTCGCGAGATTCTTTAAAATAAACTTGCGCTTAAAAAATCTGGCGCGCCTGATCGACTTTGCCTCCCTGTTGATATTTTCCTTTTGCAGAATTTTTTTTGTAATGGCATCCAGCGCCGAGAGCGATTCCGTTACTGTCTGGAGATTGTAACCATTTACTATCGGTCGGAAATTATGTCGAAGGCATTCCAGCGCCTCGCGGGAAATCTGGAAATCCTCACCCATATAATACCGGATATTGCGCAGCACATTTCGTGAATGCACTTTTTCATATTCCGTTTTTCTTAAAACACTATTCAAACTGGTGGGTGAAATGCGGCAATCCACCAAAGGTTCGGCAAGATTATCAATACGGAATCGGGTAGACACCTTCCAGAAAAGATCATAATCTTCAGAATACATACCGACCTGCTCAACCGGGGTTTTCCGGAACATAATAGTCGGATGATACATCCAGCATTCAAATGTAAGATTGTAGTAATAAAAATTACTGCGATAACGCTCAAGCCAGATGGATGTTTTGTCCTCACTGATCACACGTGCCCAGGTCGAAAGCATAGCATGATCCGGATTCCGCTTCATATAACCATATTGCTTTTGCAGGCGTGACGGATGGCTGATACCATCGGCATCCATTCGAGCGATCAGTTCGCACGATGCCAGCGAAATGCCCTTGTTCAGGGTGGGAGTAATTCCCATATTTCTATCATTGCGCAAAAAACGGATCCGTGGGTCTTTATAAGATTCTATAATAGCGGCACTGTTATCCGTAGAGCCATCGTCAATGATCAGGAATTCAAAATGTTTGAAAGACTGGTTGAGAATACTGTCAATCGCTTCATTTAAGAATTGCCCGGCGTTGTACACAGGCATCAGCACCGTGACGCGAGGCGTTACCATGACTTGCTATAGTTTAAGATACCCAGTCTGATTAATAACCGGATGAGAATCTTCCTGCCTTGTTTGGGAAAATCAACCATCACCTTGTATAACAACGGTTCCCGATAAGGCATCTGCGCTTTTCTTAGCTGCCGATCGACCGCTTTATAGTGATACGGTTGGCTGTGCAGGTAATCTTTTAGCCAATAGAGATAATAACTTCGAACGGTATGATAATTCCCGGTTTCATGAACCGACGAAACCTGAGATGAAGGACGCTGGCGATACTTACTATGACAAGCTTTTGACACATAGACTACTTCCTTCAAATATAGCTTGCACAAAAAGGCCTGGTCTTCATACATCCTATACATTCCCCTGAACATTTCCTCAAATACACAGCGCCGTAGCACGGCGCGTAGAACCATGATACCAGATGGGCAAGGAGTAGCGCCCGTTCCTAACGGAGAGAGCAAAAGCATCAGCTCAGGGGCTTGATAGACACCTTCTTTCGCCCCCACCTCAATGATCTCATCAGGTAGATTATTTCCCTTCCATGAGTGCCAGTGAAGGGAGGCCTCCAAAGCCACAGTAACTTTTGGGTTATTCCTGAAAACCTCAAGCTGGCAAGCAAGTTTATCCTGCAACCAAACATCATCCGCGTCAATGAAAGCGACATAGTCGCCTTTGCATTTCTTAATGCCGGCGTTGCGGCTGGCGCTCAGTCCTTTGTTCTGATGATAAGCATGGTCCAGATAACTTATTTTATCCGGAAATTGTGCCGCATAATTTTTGGCAATAGACACACTGTCATCATACGAGCCATCATCCACCAGGAATAATTGCCAATGATCATAGGATTGTGACATCACACTCTGAATGGCTTCATCAAGGAACGCTTGTTCATTGTAAAAGCACAGGACTATTGAGACTAAAGGACGATCTGCATTTTTCATTTTACTCACATTAATTCACCATTTCGTTCATTTTAGAAGCAAACTCATACACACACCAGTTTTTAATCTGGATACGCGGCAGAGCGAACCGGTCATCTTTTGCAGTAACCAGTTTCTGTTCAGTTGATACGGCATACTCAAAACCTGCCTCCCTTAGCAACGTTTGGGTTACCGCATTGTAATTTCCGTATGGATAGGCAAAGCCCTTCACCGGTTTTCCAAGCCAGGTTTCGATCTGACGTTTACTTTCCCTGACTTCA
>JAYSOP010000856.1:0-3512 GCA_043722905.1 Chryseolinea sp. | reverse complement strand
TCTGTCTTTAGTGGTAACAAATGCCAGGGTATTGGTAGTGAAATTCACATCAAAATCTTTAATACTTGAGGTGTAATTTGTAACCTGGGAATAAATCCCTGTCGGGCGGTTGTACCGAAAGATATTAACGATACCGCGTTGATCACTTAAATAATAAAAATTATTTTCGTCAGCCGCCTGGGGCGCATAATCTTTGCTCAGGGTATTAGTAACTCGCTTCAAAAGATTCTTAGTGGTATCCAGATCAAAAACAAATAAGTTATAAGTCTCTGACAACTGGCTGAAGTCAGGAGAGCCTTTTGCGCGAAGTGTATCGGAGGTACGGTTGGAACTGAATACTACCCTATTAGTTCCAGGAATAAAACTCGGATCAAGGTCATCGTAAAGATCATTGGTTAAACGTCTGACACGGTCACGTCTTGAACTAATCAGGAATAAATCATTACGTCCCTCAAAGTCTGCGCTTAAGACTGCCAGCCTTCCATTATCTGAAAAATTCAAACTCCTGATATTGCTGAACCGATCTAGTTCCCTGGGTAACTTTGAGCGGGTACTGAGATCATATAACCAAAACACATACTCTCCATATTTCAACCCGACCACACCCAGTGTGTTAGCATCTGCCCAACTGAGCAAAGGCAGGTTATAATCGATTCGCTGATTAATTACTTTACTGCCTCCGGAAATAATTGTTTTATCTCTTCCATTGGCAAGCGAACGCACCTTGACAATATACCTGCCGCGGTCATTTTCCGCGAATGCCATATACTTCCCATCGGGACTTATTTTAACAGTGGTAAAAACGGTTGTTTTATTGTGCTGGTGAGTGAAAAAGGTGGAATCAGGAGGAACGATATAAGATTGCGAAACGCGGCTTTCCATTTCCGAATAGTATCTATACCATTCATTCATCAATTGCCTAAAGCTCACGCCCAGCGTAATTAAAACACTTTTTTCTTCGTTGCGCGTAATACGGGTGTAATTAAGGATATTACCTACACTGCTTTTGCCGTATTTTTCCGCTATAAAATTCCACACAGATTGTCCAGCGAGTGCAGCTTCTCTTCCGGAAAGTTTTGTAATTTTTTTGGGTTTTCGTGTTTTAATTAACTGACGGATATAATCATCCATTTCCGCGCTCCACCCTTTTGAAACATAAAGCGACGCGCCATCAACAAACCAGTCAGGAAGGTTCATGAGGATGGAGCTCTGGAAAATATCTTTTAAGCTCCCCCCAAACATCATTTCATTTACCATCAGATCGGAGATCTGAAAAAGAAGTTCTTCCTTTAGTTCCTGTGCAGTGCCGACGTTAGCAACCTCCACATAGGGTTTTACAAATTCTGTTTCACCGTTGGCTGTAAATACATTTCGATTGAGGCCTACATTGCTTTGCCGTAAATCTGCGAGCGAATTATAAAGAAAAACTTTGGTTTTAAAATAAGGAGGGTAACCTATTAAGTCAGTTATCCGGTCAAATTCACCCTCGAGAAACTCAAGCGAGTTTTGGGCAACATTCTTCCTGGCGTCATAGTAATAGACGTCAAAATTTTCGCTGCTCAGGTACTGCCAGTTAAACTGGCGGTATTGAATCCTGTTTTTACCGAAAACCTCCGGTATCTGGGCCGAGCTGTCAACAAATCCTATGAAAATCAAAGCCAGGACAGGCAAAATCGCGCTTTTTAAGGCCATAATCATTTTGGGGAATTCAATATAATCAATTAAAACGAGTAACATCCGCCTCCCTATTTATCGTTCCCTTATTTTCTATAGCGCGGATTAATACAGCTGAAAAATAAGGTGCCAAGCTAACACCTTTCGTCCCCAACCCGTTAAATATAATCAGGGGACGGTATTTGGGATGAAATCCTACAATAGGTTTTCTATCGGGAGTCGTAGGCCTGAAGCCCCATTGTTGCCCGGTAATGGTGTAAGGGAAATCAATCAGGTCATTCAGTTTGTCTGTCAATTCTGTTCTAGCCTCTTTCGTAATGCCTGGTTCTTTATCCTTTAAGTTGTAGGTGGCTCCTACCCGCCATCCCATTGCATCGTTGCCGGGCACCAGATACACCCCCCTATTTAAAATAACGTCTTTTTCCCAGTCACATTGCACCGAAAGTGTTTCTCCTTTTAAGGGAATGATGGGCAGGTGATTAAACCATCGGTTAAACATGTTGTGAACGCCCTGACAAAATATAATTTTTTCGGCGGTAATGTTGTGGTAACAAACGGAATTTTCCCGGATCTCCAATGCATTCTGGTCAAAATTTTGCTCCTGAAAAGCTCCGATCGAGACAAGATACCTCCTTACCGCATCCAGGTATGTTGGCGTCTCCACAAAACCCGTTTTTTTAAGGGTCACTCCCCCGAAGGGATTCTTCACATTTTCTCTAAAGCCCGAGGTAACAGATATGGTTTCAATAAAATCCCTGTAAGTTTTGCCAGCACTTCTGCCCATCCATTCGTTCTGTTCCTCCACAGACCGGAAAGGCCGAAACAATGGCGTAGGGTAATAAAATTTCACACCGGTGAGTTGTTCAGCTTCGCGGTAAAATGTATCTAATGCAGAAAATATCTCATCCGCGAGCCACGTTTTTGCCATATTCTTGCCGGTAACAGGGTTATAAAGTCCAGCAGCAATGATGGAAGAGGTATTTTTCGCACGCTCATCAAAGACCAAAACTTTATACCCACGCTTACTCAGTTGCATCGCTATCGCAGATCCCGCAAGGCCCTGGCCTACAATAATGTAATTCACATCTGCAGTAGTGTTCAAGGACTAAAAATGAAACAAAAAATTGGGCTGATGCAAAAAAGCCACCTATTTTTGATCAAATTTTGCCGATGATCCACGTTCAATCTTTTGTTTTTAATTCTTTCCAGGAGAATACCTTCGCATTATTTGATGAAACAAAAGAGTGCATAATCGTTGACCCGGGCTGTTCTGACGATGAAGAAAGAAGACAGCTCAAATCGTTCGTTGAGCACCAGCAATTGAAGGTAAAATTACTGCTGAATACACATTGTCACATAGACCATGTGTTGGGCAATTCTTTTGTAAAGGAAACCTATAAAGTCAATCTTCTGATTCATCCAGCAGAAAAACCGGTGTTAAAAGCCGTGGAGGTCTACGCACCCGGATATGGATTTCCGCTATACCGTGATGTTTCCCCGGACGGGTATCTTGATGATGGAGATTACATTAAGTTTGGCAACCAATCTCTCCTTGTGTTATTTGTTCCTGGGCACTCCCCGGGCCATGTGGCATTTTACGATGTGAAAAACCGGATACTGTTGGGTGGCGATGTCTTGTTTTATAACAGCATTGGGAGGACGGATATGCCGGGGGGTAATCATGAAGCGTTGATCAATAGCATTCAAACCAAATTTTTTAGTTTACCCGACCATGTGAAGGTTTATCCCGGGCACGGTCCTGAAACCACTATTGGCTTTGAAAAGAAAACGAATCCTTTTTGCGCAGTCAATAATATCAACATCGAATAAGGCTTGCC
>JAYSOP010000855.1:0-2947 GCA_043722905.1 Chryseolinea sp. | reverse complement strand
ACCAACCCATTTATCCTCGCCTTAATTCCATAATGGTGAGTTCAGGAGGCATGCCAATTCTTCCTGGATAACCCAAATATCCAAATCCGCGATTGACGTACAAAAATTGTTTTCCCTCCTGATATAACCCTGCCCATTGCTTGTAAGCATATTGAGAAGGGCTCCACTTAAAATTTCCGATTTCGACTCCGAACTGAAAGCCGTGTGTATGACCGGAAAACATGATATCGATATCGGCATAATCCTTCCTCACTTGCGCATCCCAATGGCTTGGATCGTGTGACAATAGGAGTTTAACGCTGGCTTCATTGATTCCCTGATAAGCCTGGTCCAGCTTGCCGTATTTTGTAAAGCCTCTCCCACCCCAGTTTTCATTTCCAAGGATCGCAATCTTTTCGCCACCCTGTTCCAGGATCTGATGATCATTCATGAGGAGCCGATAACCCATTACCCAGTGTGCCTCTATCAGTTTCTTAAAGTTCTCGCGTTTTTCATCTACTGATTTCCATTGGTGATAGTCCCCGTAATCGTGATTACCGGTCACCGAAAACACCCCTAAGGGCGCTTTTATTTTATCAAAAATATTGAGGTACTCTTTTACTTCAGAAGCTTCATTGTTGACAAGGTCACCGGTAAAAAAAATCAGATCCGGTTTTTCATCCAGCAACATTTGAACACCTCCCTTTACCGCGGTCTTATTGAAAAAACTTCCCGAATGAATATCCGAAATATGGCCGATGCGAATACCGTCAAATGGCTTTGGAAGGTTTGGTAAATTTACTTTAACTCGCCTAAGGCGATAATCATGTGCACCGGAAATTATTCCATAGGCCATGGTACCAAATGGGATCGCCGTAGCGATGAGTGCCGCTTTTGTTAAAAATTCCGAGCGAGGAATACCTTTCCCGGGAAGTTCCTGTGGGCTTTCGGACTGAAACAGACCCGCTACCCAGCGCACAGCGCGTTGCAGATCATCCGCAAAGACGAATAAAATTCCGAAGATCTTTGAGAAATAAGTTGCGAAGAGCGCGGTGAGAATCCAGTTTCTGGTCCCGCTGTTAAAGCGGTAGGGATCCGCGAGCATCCACCAGCAGAGGGCCCCAATACATAAAATGGTTGGGACCCAGAATCCGTAGCGTGTCACATTTTTCCAGACCAAAGGCCAATTTTCACTTACCGCCTTCACTGCCTGAAACAGGTAGATATCGACGATCAGAAAGAAGATGATAAAAAATATAAAAGTCATGTATCGTGGTTTCATCTGTTAAATATTATCATGGGCGCACGAGCGCATCCTCTCGTAAATAAAAAGGTCGTCTTATATAAAGACGACCTTCATCAAAGTTTATTGTGCATTAGTTAAGCGCAACGGCACCTCCGGTTTCGTGAGCAGGTTTAGTACGAACTTTGTAAACGCGTTCCTTTAATTTAGCTGTCATAAGATATAAAACGGGCACTAACAAAAGGGTAAGGAATGTGCCAAAGATCAATCCAAAGATCATCGTCCATGACAATGGCCCCCAGAATGCAACGTTGTCGCCGCCAAAATATAAGTGCGGATCAAAGTCTGTAAAAAGGGTTACAAAATCGATATTTAATCCGACTGCCAGTGGTATCAAACCAATGGTGGCTGCCATAGTAGTCAACAAAACTGGCGTCATACGGGTTTTCGCAGCTTCAATGACCGCTTCATAAAGAGAGACTCCTTGCGAACGCAACAGCTCGGTAAATTCAACCAACAGAATTCCATTGCGCACCACCAAACCAGCGAGCGCCATTATACCGACACCCGTCATGATGATGGATATTTCCATCTTGAATAGTGAAAAACCTATGAGCACACCAATGAAACTAAAAATAATTTCTGAAAGAATGATCAAGGGCTTACTGATCGAGTTGAACTGAGTTACCAGAATCATAAACATCATGGCGAACGCCAGAAAAAATGCAAACATAAGGAACGCACCGGTTTCTTCCTGTTCCTGTTGCGCCCCTGTCATATCAACAGAAACACCAGCAGGAATATCAAAAGATTCCAACCGTTTCTTAATATCGGCAACAACCTCGTTTTCATTATGGCTTGCCAGCACATTGGAGGACAATGTAATTACACGCTTCTGGTCAATTCTCTTAATACCGGCAAAGCTGTTAGAATATTCAACCGTAGCGATCGACGAAAGCGGAACCTGCCGAACGACACCGCCCATTCCCATATCGCGGTACGTAATGGGAATGTTGATCAAAGTATTTACATCATTGCGCTGATCCTCTTTAATCCGAAGTTGAATGGGATAGTCGTCATTGGCATCTCTGAAACGAGAGATCTCAAATCCATACACGGCCGTACTTAACGCCTGACCGATCTGGCCGGTTGAAATGCCTTCACGATTGGCTTTTTCGCGATCAATATTGACTACTATTTCAGGTTTATCGCTCTGGAAATCGGATTTAAGTTCTTCCACTCCGGGTACTTGTTGTGCAATCAGAAAACGATGTACCTCACTGGCAGCTTTGACCAGCAAATCAAAGTCATCCGCAGCTACTTCAATATTTACGGGTTTCCCTGTGGGCGGTCCATTCGCTTCAGAGTTGACGGAAATTTCAGCGCCCTTAATTCCTTTGACAGCGTCTCTGATCTTATCCATAAATGCACGTGTAGACTGACCTTCCCGTTCAGAAAATTTCGCAAAGGCAACGGTTACTTTACCCAGGTGGGGTGTCGCCTGTGTACCTGCATCAAAAGGATTATCGCTGGCACCAATGGCCACGTTCGAAATGACCGATTCAACCACACTATTATTTTTTCCGATAGCATTGATGACCCTGTCTTCCACGATGTTAGTAATGGAGTCGGTAACGCGCTGATCTGTTCCAATCGGCATTCTTACATAGGCGAAAATAAAATTCGGATCACCATTGGGAAAGAAAACGACCGGGGGCTTACGAA
>JAYSOP010000854.1:0-2877 GCA_043722905.1 Chryseolinea sp. | reverse complement strand
GAAACCATGTTTCGCACAACGTCGAGCAACCACCTCATGTTAAGTCAAATGGCAGATAACAAGGCGAATATCCTCATTACTATTAATTCAATCATATTATCGGTCGTGGTGTCAGTGCTCGTTCGAAAGCTGGAAGAAGATCCGAGGTTAATTGGACCCACCATCATGCTGATTTCAGTTTGTCTTACCACTACCGTTTTTGCCATTTTAGCAACCCGCCCCAATCTTTCGGCAGGGCGGTTTACGCGTGAAGACATTAAAAACAAAAAAACTAATCTGCTTTTTTTTGGAAATTTTCACGCGATGAGTGTAGAGGACTATGAATGGAGCATGAAACAGATGATGAAGGATGCGGATTATCTGTATGGCAGCCTCATCAAGGACATCTATTATCTTGGCAAAGTGCTGGGGAAAAAATACAAATTCCTCCGAATTGCCTATAACATTTTTATGTTTGGATTCGTATTAGCCATCCTTTCTTTCATAGCGGTCTTTATGATGTCTCCTAAATTGTAAAAACATAATCTTTGGTAAATTTGAGATAGTCAACCCCCGCTACAACTCCGATTTTGTCACCGAAATTTTACCAAAGAAGATTTTACGAGGTAGCAAAAAAACGCAAGGCTTAACTGAAGTAATAAAAACGAGAGCGGTACAATGATTTCCATAGTATTCAGGATTATGTTAGGTGCAATCTTATAACCTCATGGCGAAAAATGATCCTTTCGATTATATGTTAAGTTAAATTTAAATATCCTGGAAAACACTTAATCAGCCTGTTAGAAGCGGCTATTCACGTTAATTGATGTGTCACAACTTTAAATGGACTTAAAAAAAGTTATCCTGCAGGAGCACTCGAAGGGACAGGCTTTGAAAATAGTTCGTTTTGTGGGCATCGACCCAAAGCGGTTCAAAGAATTGGTGCAGGTGTTCCTGGAAGGCCCGTATAGGATCACGCAGCGGGCAGCCTGGCCGTTGAGTCTGTGTGTTCAACAGCATCCGAAATTAATCCTTCCTTACCTCAAACAAATCCTTGACTTCCTTGATCAACCCGGCATTCATGATGCGGTTAAACGCAACACCATCCGGCTGTTACAATTCATCGATGTCCCGAAAAGATTTCATGGACAAGTAGCGAATGTTTGTTTTACCTTTTTGCAGGACAATAAAGAACCCGTGGCAATACGTGTTTTTTCGATGACAGTTTTGGGGGATATCAGCCAGTACAATCCTGATCTGAAAAGGGAATTAAAATTAATCATCGAAGACCAGCTTCCCTACGCCTCTCCCGGATTTGTGTCCCGTGCTAAGAAAGTACTCAGAAAAATTGCCGATGACCCATGAACTGTAAACGTTCTTCTACTATAAGGTAGTAGATAGTTTGAATATGAGGTCATTTGTCTGCTGATGTTCCTCTGCAGGGGTGAGGTCGCGATACTTCTTCAGATATTGAACAGCATCTTTATATTCCTTCATCACTGCCAGGGTAAGCCCAAGATTAAAATAACTGTTGGGAAAAGCCGGTTCAACTTCAATAGCAATGGCGTAATGTATTTTGGCCAACACCTGATTACCCACTTCGGCATACAGATTTGCGAGATTATAATGCGCTTCATAATGCCGCGGATTTTGCTTCAGACATAAAGTGAAACAATCTATGGCTTTGGCGTAGTTACCTTCCTGCGATTCAATGATGCCCAGGTTACAATAAGCATCAGCGGAACAATCCTCTTCTTCGATAGCCTTCTGATAATACTGTCGTGCACTTTTTGTCTGGCCTTGTTCATCAAGTGATAAGGCTTCCTCAAAAACGGAAAGCTGATGAAGTTTAACAATCTTGCCTCCAGTGAAGAGGTTAAGCTGATTCGGTTTACAGGCATCCTTACCCTTATTGTGCCGCGCGCGTTGCAGTCCGAATTTCTCCGGCGCCGGATTAAGTGGAAACTGAATAATCTTTGCCATCTCCTACAAAATTAACGTTTCTTTTTTTAATTCTTAAACGTTAACGAGCTTTCCTTGGCCCTTTCTTTTCAATAGCTGGTCAGGGATTAGGCATTGGGGATTAGGAATTAGGTGTTAGGTATAGTTGGTATGTCCCCAGCGTAATATCTTCCTGAGTGTTGATAACCTTAAAACTTTTAAGAGAGACTAACGAAGTGGAAGGGATAAAATCAACTCGCTTTACGTCTCGCAGTTTTCGCAGGTTTTTCTTCCTTCTCGGCTTTGGATGCTTTCGCTTTTTTCGCTGTATCACCTTTCGCTTTCTCCATTGGCTTTTTCTTGGCAGCATCGATACTGGCTTTCAATGCGGTCATGATGTCGACCACTTCAGGGGTTTCTTCCGCAACCATAACGACTTCTTTACCAGCAACCTTCGCATCGATTATCTGTTTTAAAGCTTCCGTGTAATGATCCTTCATTTCGATGTCGGAAAATTTCATGGTCATGGAGTCAACCAACGTCTTTGCAAGCTTCAATTGCGTTTTGTCGGCCTTCACCTGAGAAAGCATGGGCACTTCTTTTATCGTTCTTACTTCATCCGGATAACGCAGTCGGTACATAACAATTCCCTGTTCATAGGGGGCCAAAAGCAGGGGTATTTCACGGTCTCGTAGAACCACCTTTCCCACTGCCAGCATGTTTGATTCTTTCAGCGTCTCCATTAACAATCCATAAGTCTTGGCTGCCACATCTCCATCAGGACCGATGTAATAAGGCGCTTCAAACAAAGTAGTCGGGACTTCGGATGAATTAACAAACCCCTGAATTTCAATCACTTTTTCGCTTTTGAGTTTCACCTTGGCGAAGTCTTCCGGCTCAATGATCACATACTGCCCTGGTTCGTATTGATAGCCTTTTACAATGTCTTCGGTTTTG
>JAYSOP010000853.1:0-3384 GCA_043722905.1 Chryseolinea sp. | reverse complement strand
AAGAATATTATGTCCGTCCCTATAATGTGAGTCCTGTAGAAACCTACAGACAGTTTCCCATATATTTTCCTGAACTCGTTGATCATATCGATTCGCAATACAACACGCTGGCTGACCGCGAACACCGTGGCATCTCAGGTCTTTCAATGGGTGGATTCATGACCTTCTGGATTGGAGGCAAATACCCTCATTTACTTTCCGCCGCAGGAAATTTTTGCGGTTCACCGGAATTTGAGGTAGGTCCCATAGATTTCCCCGTTGAATACCGCCACCTCGATATGTTTAATAATTACGGAGGAATGAAGGTTCGTCTTCACTATGGTGACAAAGATTTTATTCGCGGGTATCATGAAGACCTTAACAGGGTATGGCCCCATGTGATGAATGATTATGAGTTCCAGATGTATGATGCCGCGCATTCCACCTGTGGGATGAGTGATATGTTCAATTTTATTCTGAAAGCCTTTGAGACCCCTGCAGCCCGGCCTGAACGGTGGCACCACATCGATGTCTATCCTGAATTTTCGGTATGGGATTACGAAATAAAATCTGACCGCATCCTTCCGGGATTTACGGTATTGGAAAATGTCGATCAGGGTGGCTTCAAGTGTTCCGTTCGCGAATTTCTGCCGGATGGAGAATTCCTTTCGTTCGTTCAGCTTTCGGTCACTACCGCACCCCTCTATGAAAAAAATCAACCGTATATCATCAGCGATCTTGATAAAAGAACTCAATCAACAACCATAAAAAATATTGTAAGTGATAGCACCGGCAGGCTAACGGTTGCCCTTAACGGTAGCGCTCATGAAATTGGTATTAACAAAGCTATGGACCGGCCAAATCTCTACATCGCCTCTGTGGATGTTGATAACATGCCCTGGGCGGTTCACCAAAAAGATGTCACTGTGTCCGTCAAGATCGGGAACAAAGGAACCGCCATCGCGAAGGACGTTTCCGCAAAACTTTCCTCCACAAGAAAGAATGCACTTGTTTTACAAGGGGACAGCGGATTCGGTAGCATTCATTTTAATAAAGTACAGAAGGGAAAGAATTCCTTTCGTTTCCGGATTTCTGCCGACACCATTGATATGGTCAGGTTCAAACTTACCTTGCGCGATGAAAACAACCACGAATGGATTGACTATTTTGAGCTGCCCATCAAAACAAATATACCTGAAATAAAAAATTACGTGATCGCCGATGGTAAAATATTGACGGTGGTTCAGGCAGGAAAAGATTCCATAACGGCTTTGTGGGGAAACGGTAACGGCGATGGTGTGGCTAATCCAGGAGAATCGATTGTCATTCTGGTGAAAGATCAAAACAAATTATGGCGGACTGATTTAACTTTTTCTGACCATTACATCAACCCATTTGGAATCAATATAAGAAAGTCAGACAATTGGAGCTCCCTTGACCACGTCGGAGGTTCAGCAAAATACGACGTGCCCTTAATTGCATCTGATTGTCCTCAAAATCATCCCATTGATTTTATGGCTGAATACTGGTTGCCGGACTATCCGCTACATATTATTAAACAAGGATTGATCCGGATAACCGTTAAAGGTAAAGATCAAACACCACCTGAAATTGCATGGGTTAAGGTTGATGGAAACAATACCCTGAGTGTTAAAGCTTACGATGGATCCAGGATTCAGTGGGTGAAAGCTACATTAACCCTCAAAGATGATCGGTCCAGATCATTCGAAGTCCCGTTGAAAGATGGAGGAATTGAAGGTGATCAGGCCGGATCAGATAATGTGTTCAGTTCAAAAATTCAGGATCAAAAATTCGGAATCTTTACTGTGGTGATTGAGGCTATGGATTCATCCGGAAATAAAACTACGGCCAAACAAGAGGATGATTTTATTTTGCATTAATCACCGTTAATACAGCGTCAGGAAAATATTACTAAAATAAAAGGTCCGGATCATAGCATTCATTTTATGCCCGCACGCACTATGAAAACAATTTCAAGTCTAACGCTCCTGATGTGCACGCTTTCCATTAGTTACTGCTATGCTTTTCCAGGATTGAGCAAAAGTAAACTGGCTCAGCATCAGGATACCAGCCAGAGTCCCCTGAAATACATCAATACTAATTTTGAAAATGCCTCCCCACTTGACTGGGAAGTTGACTCGATGGGCGTGGTGAACATCAGCCTTATTTATGATCACGAACGGTCATCACCAAACCGTGCGAATGGACACTGGCATTTTCAGGTCGAAGCGCCACGTGGTACCTATGTAACCATACTGTTAAAAAACTTTAATAATGTTTGGAATGGTATGAAGGGAGTGCCTGTATCGGAAAAAACAAACTGTTTGATTTCACAGGACGGAAAAAACTGGTCCACTCTACCTACGGACTTTGTTGGTGGAAACAAGCTTAAATTTAGACTCCACATGGAAAGTGATAAAATGTATGTCGCCAGCGTGGAGCCTTACCGCATCAGTGACCTTGAAAATTTTATTTCCGGGATAGCAAAAAATCCGCTTGTCGAAATTTCGCAGGTTGGCAAAACTTCAGAGGGACGAGCCCTGGAAATTATACGGATAGGAAATCCCGGGGCTCCGTACAGAATATTTCTAAGGGCTCGCGCACATGCATGGGAAGCTGGAGGAAACTGGGTAGTGCAGGGGTTGATCCGTAGCCTCCTTCAGGAAGATGCCGCACGCTATCTCGAACGTTATTGCGTCTATATTATGCCCATGGCCAATAAAGACGCCGTCGCCCGCGGAAGAACCCGTTTCAATACATTGGGAAAAGACCTTAACCGCGAATGGGATCTTCCCGCTGATCCAAACTTAACACCTGAAAAGTATGCTTTCGAGAACTGGCTTAAAATGATGACAGACAAAGGAAAGAAACCTCATTTTGCTATTGATCTTCATAATGACCAGGGCGGTAATCTACACGTAAACCTTCCCCGTGCTGACAATGCACTTTACACATCAAATCTGAAACGCTTCGAAAATCTTTTGTACAAACATACCTGGTGGACCGAAGGGCCCTCACACGTAAAAAATCCTGGCTCTTTCGGAGAAGGATTGGCCGCCCGGTTTGGTATTGATGCCTGTGTTTTTGAACTTAATTATGAATGGATTGCCGGCTTGAATAAAGCGCCCTTGGGAAAAGACTGGGAACTGCTGGGCAGGCAATTGCGTGTGGTTTTTTATGATTATTTCGGGGACGGCAAATAATCTGAAAATAGTTTGTTGATATTATTTCTTCTCAATGAAACCGTACGTATTCATAATTCTATCCCAAAAAGTAAAATATAATCCAAAGTTGTATTTTGACTGCTGATGGTGAATATTATGGTTAGTGGAGTTGTTTTGCCATTTTCCTAACTTACTATTCATAATCCTTTTTGGAAACGTT
>JAYSOP010000852.1:0-2656 GCA_043722905.1 Chryseolinea sp. | reverse complement strand
GAAAAAAGGAATATCCACTCAGCCGGTGATATGCGGCTCACTCCAAAATAGTTAACCCACCAGGGCATCAATATCAGGCAAACCTGAGAACCTGTAAATCCTATTAAGACAAGGGCAATTGATTTTACGGCAAGTGATTCCGGGACAAGACTCATTTGCGCATACCACGCCAGGAGAAAGAGTGTAATAACACCTATCAGCATAAGATGGAGGTAAGCAATTACGACAGGCCTTAGTTCATAAGCTAGTTGTGCAATGTATGGGTGTGCTGAAAACAGTTGAAGTATTGATTTGAAAACAAAAAACAATAGTACCCAGGTCATAAAATTGTAAACAGAGGCTTTAAGATGAAACCGCATAGTCGATTTCATTTTATTTAATTCCTTAATAAACAATCCCAGGGCAAAAATTTGCAGTATGGCCGCTGCAGCACCAAGTGCGTTAAACAGCAGACCAGGTTTGGCAAATAAGATGCTAAGGAGGAAAGCCGGAACACACGCCAGGGTCATCCATTTGCCTGATGTCCTGACACCTTTTGTGTCAAATAGGATTTGTTTTCTCTCCATTAATTGAAAAAACAAACTAAAGATCCCGAAAAGGAAAAATCCGTTGTATTGAAAGTGAAGGTAAAAATAGATTGAAAAATAATACCAGAAACTCTGACCCTGGCCATTGGACATGAGGTAGCCAAGCGAAAACGGACCTAATGTTGACAGTGTAAAAAAGGCCAATGCTATCCGGGCGAACCACACTGACATGGCTTGCATCCCTCTGGTGCGGCTGAAAAACATCCAGACAAAAATCAGGGCCAACAGGGTGTGGAGCGTGGAGAAAATAATGGAATACATGCCGTAGCCCTGAAGCGGAAAAGAGATCATCATCGCGGCCACAAGGATTTGTAAAAAGAGAAACAGAATTAAAAAAATCCGGTGATCCTTTTTTGAAACGTGATAATCTACGAAAGCTAAATACAACACATTAAAAACCCAGCCTAAAAACATGGCGTGGGAATGAGCGTGAAGAAAAAAAATATATTTTGTTCCTGGCGTTGGCGAGATAAATTGCCAACGCAGGAAGATGCCCAGAGATGCTGCAAAACAAAAGAATAACAGGGGAATGCTATAATACTTTCGCATGACGTTGACCAAGAGTGGTCAGTATGGCTACCGTTGCAAAATATCCGAGAATTGCCAGCGCGCTAAGAATGCCGCTGACTTTCCTAATGTCAAACGCGAGAAAAATATCTGCCCAGACCCTTGCCATCCAGGAGATGTGAAGTATCAGCAGCCACCCGTATAATATTTTATGATAAGGCTTGACGGAAATTCCCAATACACCAGGAAGAATTATCGGCCCATGCGCAAATATCATTGAAAACACAAAGCCTAAAAAGAACGTATGCACGAAAATATCGTATGCCAGCAACTGATCATCAAGAATAATAAAGAAAACTCCTGTCAATAGCATCGAGAAATAGCCTGACAATAAGGCTACGGCAATGAATCTGGGTAACCCTTCTTTCCGTGTTGAAATACCAATTATGTCATACCGCATGAGCCATACTGAAATAGCCATGAGGGCCAATCCGCTGATGCCCTTCCAAATGCCTTGGAAAGAAAACAGAATCCCGGTAAGAAGGAGAATAAGTAACAGTATTAATACTTTCTTCTTGTTTTCTGTTACCGGTAAAAATTTCATTAACTCTAAACGTTCAGCGATAATGATGAATAAGATAAACCCGAACCACCAGGGGAAGGCGAGGGGGTACAAATCGCGTGTCAGCAGCAAAACATTACCGACAAACCAGCATACACTTCCCGCCAGCATCAGTATATAAATGAGGCTCTTATCTTTTCGAAAGTACTGAAGAAAAACCAGGATCAAACCAGCTCCGGAAAGTATAAGGAATATGAATGAAATGGCTGGCTGATGAAGAGCGAAGAATACGATACTGGACGCGCTTAAAAGAGGAATACTAAAAAGCCATTTCTTTTTTAAGGGTATTACTTTTTCAAGTGATATGAGCGTGCCTAAAAACCCACCCACCATAATGGCCCCGTGATGCATGGTAAGGGTGGGCATCATAGACCATGGACCACCACCAACCGTCCAGAGGGAATGCAGGCTAAAATCCCAACCTATTCTGATCAAACCAGTCCACAGTCCTAATAAAAGACACATCATCGCCAGCATGACAAAAGGCAAACGGGAGACATTTAGCATAAGGAGTTCAGCCAGTATTGCATTTACGGTGCTGGTGCTTTTGTTGATAAAGAGGTTTTTGGTTCTTCTTTTGCCTTACTGTCAAACAACATTCGGACGGATGGGGTATAGGTATCATCATACTGCCCTGACTTCATGCACCAATAAAATATGAGCAGAAATATTAAGGCAATGGATAAACTGATGGCAACCAAAACTATTATAATGCCCATTGTCAGTAGATTGTGCGTTCAAATTCATAGGTATGGAATCGCTCAAAGGCTTCACGCTCCAGTCTTTCTCTGTGGTTTGGATGGGCAATATCAATCAACGCTTTCGCCCTTTGGCGCATATTTTTTCCGTATAGGTAAGCTATGCCGTATTCCGTAACAATATAATGCGCATGGGCACGGGTAGTCACAACACCTGCCCCCTGTTTAAGAAATCCTGCAAT
>JAYSOP010000851.1:0-5030 GCA_043722905.1 Chryseolinea sp. | reverse complement strand
TTGAGTAAATAAATAGCATTTGTGATACCGATCGTGACAATAACCGGGGGAATTAATCCGGTGAGTAAAGTTATTTTGTACCCGAATAATGCCAGGGTTCCCACTGTCCAGACAACGACAATGCCAATGATGATCATGGAAAATATAACGGCGCGTGATGACCTGAAGAATGCGAACATGATAAGCCCGGTAATGACAACGGATGCAACGAGGAAAATTTGCATCTCCCTGCGCACCTGATTGGTTACCACGGTTCTGATAAAGGGCAGGCCTGCAAAATGGAGCTTGATGTTTGTGGTATTTTCAAATTGTTTTGCAGCCTCAAGAAGGGAGATGGTCAATGGCTCACGCAAGGGAGAATTCATGACATCTTTATTCACCGAAACCAACATCATGGTTGCCCCATTGATGGTATTAACCAATTGCCCCATGTAAAATTTCTGATCCCGGGCAATTCCCAAAAGGCTGTCAAATTCCACTTCATTGCGCATCGTTTCCGGAAAAATGTTGGCCAAATAGAACCGCGCGTTTTCCTTGTCCTTTAAAATCATTTTCAAAACCGGCAACGCAATGACCTCGCTCACACCACTGATTTGCTTTACGGTACGCGCGAATGTGCGGTAAGCTTCAAAATTTTGAAGATGATAGATTGCGCTATCCTTTAGACCAACCGCGATTATGTTTCCATCCTCACCAAATTGTTTGCGGAAATCGCTGAGCATCACCATGTCGGGATCGTTCGGTGGAACAGTTCTCGCAAAATCATAACTCATTTCAACTTTTGTGGCGTAATAACCCATTACCATGGTGACCATGCAAATGATGGTGATGAGTAAAAGACGGTACCGGATAATCAGCCGGGAAATATTATCCCACATAGAAAAGAAATTTATTCTGGAAGGTTCAAAGCTAATAAATTTTAAACCTAAATAATGGAAAATGGGCTGTAAAACGGCTACTCACAAAGTGAAAATAATTTACCCAGGTTTAAATTAGATAGCGCTTAAAGTATACCAGGAAAGTCGCTCCTTCATTGGGCTCACTTTTCACTTCTACTCTGCCACCTAAGGCTTCAATCTGGGTTTTCACGAGGTACAACCCAAGGCCTTTACCTTCAACATGCAAGTGGAACCGTTTATACAGGCTGAAGACGCTTTGCTGGTATTTGGAAAGATCAATGCCCAGACCGTTATCCATAACCGCCAGACAAACAAACTCTTTTTCATGCGTTGTTTTGATAGCGATAAAAGGTGCGCGTTCGGGATCCCGGTACTTTATGGCATTGCTAATCAGGTTATACAAAATGCTTTCCACATACGGGCCAATGGCATATACCTTATCGGCCTCACTGAAATTGACGATAATTTTTGTCTGCGTATCTTCAATTTCCTTCTCTAGAATTCTCTTCGTCCGGGTTAAAGATTCGTTCAAATCCACTTCTGTAAAATTTCCGGTATGCCTTTTAATGTTCAGAATGGCGTTGAGATCTTTTATCACCTGGTCCAGGTCATGCGTGGATGAAATGAGTTTTTCAAGGGCAATTTGTTTATCCTGTTCAGTAGGCCCCATCTGTATCAGATTGGCAAGACCCAGCACACGCGTTAACGGTGCTCTCAGATTGTGTGCGGCGATAAAGGCAAATTGCTCAAGTTGATTGTTGTGTTCGATCAATTCCTGATTCGTTTTTTGCAACTCCTGCGTGCGGATATCAACTTCATTTTTCAGGTGATCATTCAGCGAATTTATTTTTTCGTTTTGATCTTTAATGATCTGTTGGGCTTCGTGTAATTGTGTGTTTTGCAATGACAGAGTATCCTGATGGGCGAGAAGCTCTTCATTCTGAGAGGTTATTTCTACGTTTTGAGTAAGGATCTCTTGTGTGCGTTCTGCAACCTTTGTTTCAAGCAACTGATTTTGTTCGCTCAGCATTTTGATCTTTTCTTCCTCAGCAGTCCTTATTTGCTCAGATAGCATGAAAGCTTTTGCGGTATAAAAAGCAGTGAGCAACAAAGTAGGAACGCAGAAGATAAGAAGAACTACCTGAATGAATTGGTTTCTTCGCAGAGCTTGCTCGTATTTTTTCTGCGCTTCATCATCCATCTTATTGATGTATTTCATGATGTCATCTTCAACCTGCAAATACTGCCACCACAAATGCGCCCCCTTATCCGAACTGAATATCTTAATGAACTCGGCATCCTTATTCTCGATAAGAAGATCCTTTAGCATAAATGTGTAGCTTGTATACGCATTTAATGAATCCTTAAAAATCAGGTATTTTGTCGGGTCATAATTGAGCTGCCGGAGCGGGAGCTCTACATTTTCGAAAATGCTATCCATCAACTCTATCGCATTGTCCATGGGAGCAACCAGTTCCGGGGTTCTGACAATAAAAAACCCTCGTAACCCGATGTCTAATGAGTGAATAACTGATTTGCCGATCTGATCGTAAAATATTCTGACATGCTCTACCCGTGATTGAATGTGCCGGGTTCTCTTGATCACGGCATTATTGTGATAGGTTAATACTACATTAGCCACCAACAGGATACTAATCAGGCCCACAATCAAAAAGACAATATTTTTTACGATATGTAATTTCATTGATTAGCCAGCAAGTGGCAGGTAACCTTTATACAGGCTTGTGTTAATGGTTTGTTTCATGTCAAACTAATTCCTTTTATCTTCCTGTATAATGAAAGTGCATGCCTGTCAGTAAGCCCTGAAACAAAGTCAATGATGCACCGAAGCATATGATAGGCGTTATCGGGCTTTGATTTTATCAGCGAGATTGTCTCAGGCGGCAGTAAAAGTAATAGATTTCCGTATTTTCTGGATTTTTTCTGTTCCTGCAAATAAAATCCTGTTTGTGTGAATTCTTCTAAAAGACCGGGGAGGATCTGATGCCCGGATGCCTCTATCTCCACCACATGTTTTGAATGATAAATTTTTTCAATGGAGACTTCGCTTATTTTTTTGAGCGTGTCACGGTAGTGGCAAAGGTCGGTTATGGCTTTATCGAATGATCCTGCTAAAATGGCCTCTTCGTTGGTTAAAAAGATTTCAGTGCAGGCATCGATGAGTTCGCCAATTGCCATTGCCCTCAATGTCCCTAATTTTTGGTTGAGGTCAGCTTCTCCTGATAATTTATTTTTATCCAGTTTATCGCGCAAAATTCCTGACAACAAATCCACTGTTTCCTGAAAGGAGATGAGTCCCAGGCGGCAACCATCTTCCAGGTCGATAATACTGTAACAGATATCATCAGCGGCCTCAACCAGAAAAGCAAGGGGATGCCTGCAAAACGACCCGGGTTCATTTTCGATAAGACCCAGGTCCCTGGCCAGTTCTTCAAAGGGTTCCTTTTCCGATTGAAAGAATCCAAACTTTTTTTGACTCTTCTTTTTCTTATCCCTCGCCGGAAAAAATGCAGGACAGGGATATTTTGTGAAGGCACCAAGACTCGCATAGGTTAACTTCAGTCCATATTGTTTTTTATTCAGAATCCGAAACCCCTGCGCATTTCCCTCAAACTGAATGAGGTCATGCCATTCTGATTCATTCACCTTATTTTTAAAGAAAAGGCCCGACTGATGTTGAAGAAAAAAATCCGATATCGCATCTTCTCCGGCGTGTCCAAAAGGGGGATTGCCCAGATCATGTGCAAGAGAGGCCGCGGCAACGATGGCGCCAATATCAAACAATGAAAATTCCGCTTTTAACTCAGGATGACGCTGAAGTATGACTTCACCAACGCGTTTACCAATCGATCTGCCGACACTTGACACTTCGAGACTATGCGTAAGCCGCGTATGAACAAAATCGTGTTCTGGCAGTGGATGCACCTGGGTTTTGTCCTGCAACCGTCGGAAGGGATGGGAAAATATAATCCGGTCATAATCCTGTTCAAAAGCGCTGCGGGATGATTCTGCACTGACGCCAACTTTTTGCCCTTTCCTTTTTAATGAAAGCAGGGTTTTCCAATTCATGAAAAAATTTTTGCAATGATAGTCAAATCTTCATTGGATATTTAGGCCCTGGGCCAGTTTTAGAGGGTCCTGACCTAATAGCCGGGTCAGAATTACATACAATTCGGGAATCTGCTTTTTAAAAGGGGCTGAACGCTCAAAGAAATTTTCAATCGCTACGCTAAAAAATTCGTGTTCATTCGTGCAGGCATAAGGCCTGAAAAAATTTTCATAACTGGCCATGTCCCGGCAAATATCGCGGGCCAGGGCATCGAATGCGGCAACGAGCTCTTCGTTGAAAAACCGAAATTCGTCATTGTGGATCATAGTTTCCAGACGAAGGGCATGCGCCATCTCATGAAGTCCGAGATTGATAGAATGGTTTTCTCCACTGTAACTTTCAACGAAATTTTTCCAGGAGAGAACGATAATACCGAATCTGGGATTGACCTCACCTTTGTGATACCGCTTAGTAATAGATGAATAATATTCGTTGGGATAAACCAGAATCTTATCAAAATGCCGGAGGTAAACGTTGGGTAATCCAAATGTCAACTGAACGGCAGCAGCTGCGATAAGAATTTTGGCTTCAATAGTTATTTCGTCAATGTCACGCGGAATAAAACGTTTGCTGTACAAAAAGTTACAAACTTTGCGCTCAAACTTCCCTTTGTTTGATGGTGAAAGCGCCTGATAATACCTGAAATATTTCTGAAGAATATCTTTGTATAACTGGGGTACAGGCAGTACCCATGTTCTCACAGGAGCGGCTTTTCTTCCGGCAAATCGATAACCTTGCTGAACTTCCTGCTGAAAGCTGTACGCAATGAGAGCGATCACGCCAGAGAAGATCAGTATGGGTATCATGAATTATATATTACGCAGCAGATTATTTATGGAGCACGCGCTGATCATTTTGCTTTTTACCTCAGCAATCTTAACACGCTCCTGTTTCATACTGTCACGGTCCCGGATAGTAACCGTATCGTCTTGCAGGGTTTGATGATCGATCGTTAGACAATAGGGCGTGCCAATAGCATCCTGCCTTCTGTATCTTTTTCC
>JAYSOP010000850.1:0-2359 GCA_043722905.1 Chryseolinea sp. | reverse complement strand
GGATAGCGCGAAGCTCTGGCGAATCCAACCCAGGATGATCAACAAACAAATATGTTTTGCCGGATTCCAATTTTCTAAGCATAGCGATAAAGCTTTTCGTTTTCTCCTCCCTTGTTTTATGTGGACCATCATATGAAACAGATTTTACACCGAACTTCACAGGATCAATGTCAATCTTATACTCACTAGCGAGTTTTGCAGCCATTTGTTTGACCTGCTCATTTAAAGAAGTACATCCCATGTGAGAAGAAATATGGCTGATGCGGGGTATTTTTTTTAACGCCAGTTCAATCTGGGCCCTGAATTCTTTCTCAATCTCTTCTATGTTCAGCCCGTGATCCATGATGGCACCCCCGGGATAGTTTTTATTTGGCCTGACCATGGGATAAAAATATCCGTTTTCATCTTGCAAACTTGGGCATTGCGTTAAAGGACGCCATTTAACATTATCCCATTCGCTGGTAATAGCAAGGTGAATTCCGACATCAACCTTTGGATGAGCTTCCAGCATGACAACCGCCTCCGGGAACCATGGCGACGGAACAATTACTTCAATCGAAGTTTCAATGCCTTCCGTATAGGCTTTTAAGATCGCTTCATTTCCGGAATGGGAATACCCCATATCATCTCCGCGAATAATTAATCGCGGTCCATGCTGACTGTAGCTCAACGTACCGGCTAACAGAAGGGCGAACATCATGAATATTTTCGTTTGCATAATTTTTATCATTTATAATCTGCCGAGAATGAATAACTACCCGAACCAATAACCACCTCAGCATAGCCATTTTCATATTTGGCATTAACTACTTTTCTGCCATCCTGCTGAATGCTGTTGCCATCGGAACACGGTATATGGACAATCGCAGTTGTATTTGGTGGTATGCTGACTTTCCATTCAAATTTGCCATCCATAATTCTCCAATCGCTCACGATTTCACCTTGAACAGAATAATAACTTCCCTTTGCCCAGGTAAGATCACCTGCGGGTTGGGGCTTGAGAATAATTTTTTTAAACCCCGGTGATCCGGGATTTATGCCCAACAAAGAACGAAAGAACCACTCGCTGATTGAACCAAACATCGGGTGATTCTGGGATGGATACATTTCAGGATACTCCCAGGTTTCCCATAAAGTGGTTGCACCTTTATCCAGCATATGCCGCCAGCCGGGAAATCCTTTTGCGTTGGCAACGGCATAAGCTACATCATTTCTATTGTTTTCGCGCAACACATCAAACATCATTTTAACACCAAAAATACCCGCCGACACATGGCCATTATGCCTGGCAAATTCGTCAAGCAATACTTTCATCGTAGCTTCCTTTTCAGGGGAGAAATCATACCATAATGCAAAGATCTGCGCGGCCTGGGTGGCGTTGTCAAATCTCCCTGTACCGGGCACTAAATATTTTTTGACAATGGCGCCCTTGATGTTGTCGGAAAGTCGGGCATACTTCACGGAATCTTCTTGCTTTCCCAGAATGCCGGCAAACGTTGAAGCCAATGCGGAGTGGTGATAATAAAACGATGCGGCGGAAAAAGCTTCCGCCCTGGGATCCAAAGCTTCGTGGTCACCAATATCCCAATGAAAAAGTCCGTCAACGGCTTTTGATTGAAGGAAGTCCATCTGACGCACAATACCGTCGTAATTGCTTTCAATTATATTTTTATCACCGTAAAAATCAAACAATTGTTTCTGCAGAAAAGGAAAGGCCAACTGCCAGCCTAGGGGTCCAGAGTCGCCACCATATCCCCGATCAGCGATCCCTGTGTGGGGTGCGATTTCGGTAATCCCGCCATCGGGTTGTTGTTCATTGGCAAAATCCCGGACAGACTTGCGGTAAAAATTCGACATGTCAAAATTGTAGATAAAAGCATTCGCAGTAACCACCATGTCTGCGCCATAGCCCATTTTTTCTCTGGCTGGGCAGTCTGACTGGACACTAAAAACGTTACTTAGAAAAGTCCATCGAATCACTTCGTTTAATTTTGTGAACATTTCGTTTGAACAGCTAAAAGTCCCCGATTCTTTCAAGTCTGCATTTAACCGCAGACCTTCAATGTCTTCAAGTGTTGGCTTACCTGGCCAACCCGTGACCTCCACGTAGCGGAAACCATGGAAGGTAAACTGAGGCGCCCAGATCTCAGTTCCTTTTCCTTTCAGCGTATAACCGTCCTCCTGCCAGGCCGTGGGAGGTGCCCCCGGTCCAGCCGGAATGCCACCCTTTCGGATCTGGGTCATGACAGTAGTATTAAAGTTGAGTGTCCCATCTTTATAGATGTCTTCACCATATCGCAACCTGATATTTGTTCCAGCAGGGCCCTTCACCTTGATCCTGGCAATACCTGCAAAATTT
>JAYSOP010000849.1:0-2656 GCA_043722905.1 Chryseolinea sp. | reverse complement strand
ACCATCAAGGTAGGCGAAATCGATCTTGTTATTTTTAAGGTATTCCCGCACAAGATCCAAATGCTTTACAAACTGACTAAAAACCAAAACTTTATGGCCCTCTGCAATAGCGTTCTCCAACATATGCGTGATGTCTTCCAGCTTTCCGGAATCACCAGAATATCCTTGCTCTATCATGCGCGGATGATTCGCGAGTTGACGCAATTTTGTTAACCCTTCGAGTATCATAAAACGGCTGTTACCCAATCCTTCCTGCTCAATAAGTTTAAAAATTTTTTCCCGGTATTGCGTCTTCACTTCCTCGTAACGTCTCTCCTGTTCGGAGGTCATCACAGAATACTGAACATGCTCGACTTTTTCAGGCAGCTCCGTTGCCACCTGTGATTTATGACGCCTTAAGATGAACGGTTTGATAACCGCCCCTAATTTTTTGGAGCGTGCTTCATCACCTTTCTTTTCAATCGGATTTTGAAATTCGTTCCTGAAATAGGTCTGGGTGCCCAGGATACCCGGATTAATAAATGACATTTGAGACCACAGGTCGAGGGTTGTGTTTTCAATCGGGGTACCTGTTAATACTAACTTGTGCCGCGATTTTAGCTCTCGCACAGCTTTAGCGATATTTGATGTCGGGTTTTTTATCACCTGAGATTCATCCAGGATAACGTAGTTAAAAAAGAACTTCTGCAGCAACTCAACGTCTAGTCTCGTAATACCGTAAGAAGTAAGGACAAGATCAAAGTTTTGAAATCGTGTTATGTCTTTATTCCGCAGCGTGCCGGTATAATTCAGGATCTTTAGGGCGGGCGTAAATTTGTTAGCCTCCATTTCCCAGTTATAAATCAGGGATGTTGGCATAACCAGAAGCGTTGTGCCAGCGCCGGCAATTTTTTCTGCCAACAACAGGGTTAAGGTCTGAACCGTCTTTCCCAGACCCATATCATCAGCCAGGCATCCACCAAGCCGGTACTCATTTAGAAACCTTAACCAATTATATCCAGCCTTCTGATACGGTCTCAATTCACCATTGAAACCTTCTGGCAAGGCGTAATTCTTAATCCCACTGAATGAATTCAGCGACCTCAGCTTTTCACTCAGATGCACTTTTGCCAGATTCCCTTCTTCAAGTTCCTTTACCAGATTAAGATGGTGCTTTCTTAAAACCGGCTTTTCATGATTTCCTTCCGTCTCGCTTAAAGCAAAAAGATCAGCGTATTTGGTTAACCAGACCTCAGGAATAATAGCAATCTCACCATTGGGCAATTTGAATTCCACTTTTTTCCGAAGAATTAATTTCCTTAGATCTTTGAACAGAATTTCGAATTCGCCGAAACGGATTTTGGCATGTATATCAAACCAATCTATGTTCTCTTTTACTTCTACCTCAATGACTGCTTTGCCGACAAAATATTTTTTGTCCCGGCTTTCGGGCTGACTAACTTCAAACCCCAGGTTCAAGAGATTCACGCGGTTTTCATTCAACCAGGAAAAAGCTTCAGACTTGGGTATGGCCACTCTGAAGCCTTTCATAGAAAGCCCTAATTTTTGAAGTGTGTGAAGAAAATTCTTTTCAATCTCAGTTTGTCTAGTGACCCGGTGAAACACATATCCCTCAGGTTGCTTTTCAACCGTTACGCTTACCGGCCCGATGTTATCGCCCCGAAATCTATGCTTACCATACTTGAACGAAAGGTCAAAAACAATTTTTCCCGCTTCGTCGGTAGGCTCTTCTGCCTGAGTATTATTTTCAAACAACGATGGTGCAGCGGTTGTCTGAGCCGTGTGCAACTCGGAAAGTGTTAACACGGGATGCGGATCATAAGTACTTTTATTAATCTCAAATCCGCTGGCCTCCACATCATCAAATGAAGCAATCAACGGAGCTACGAATCGATTATAATAAGTTTCCTCAACATTTTTTGGAATGACAACAAACTTTTTGCTAAAAAATGGTATCAGCTTTTTGCCATCTACGTGTTTTTCGAAACCATATAGTTTGCCATTTAACACCATCCACGCGGGGCTTTTACAAACCAGGTAGGCCGTTTCATTCGGCATATCTAATTTTTTTCCCTGATAATAAATGGTCGGATAATAATTGGTGTTTTCGGGTGTACGCATGAAATGGAATTGAATGGTAGCACGTTTCTCGAGCACCTCAATCCTTCTCCAGGTAGGTTCCCCATCATTGCCCATTTCAAAAAGCATTTTACCTTTTAACTTTTCGAGGATTTTAGCCCGGCGCTTTTCCATGTAATCCTCAATCTGTTCCTGCACCATTTCATTGCCCTTGGTCTTATCATAAGTTTTGGTCAGGAATTCTTCTGGCTTTACAATTTTTGGGGAGAATTTTTTCGCGATAGAATCCTGGTGCATGGAGTCCATGGCTTCAATAAGCTCGAAATCCCGATCATCCAGCCCTTTGGTGAATTCACGTGCATTCTTGGCGGAAATATTCTGGTGCTGGTACGTTAATTTCCCTTTTTCGTCCAAATGGACGATATAGGATTCGAAAATGAAGCCTAGATATTCGTGTTGATACAACGAATAAATAATTTGAAATGGCTGCGAAGCAGAGACTTTCATCTAAATCACGGGCCTTTTTAAGGTACAGAACCTCTAAATTATTAAATAAAAGATAAAAAAAGCTGCTTTT
>JAYSOP010000848.1:0-7043 GCA_043722905.1 Chryseolinea sp. | reverse complement strand
GGATGAAGAACTGGGCTGGACCAACGAACAATTCGGAATTGTGAACTCAGTTTTTCAGGGTGCCTATGGCTTTGGATTGCTGTTCTTCGGATGGTTTGTAGACCGCTACGGTGCAAAAGTAGGATACGCCGTTTCCATTGTAGCCTGGAGTCTTGCCGCGATGGGCCACTCACTTGTTTCCACCGTTACGGGTTTTATGATTGCGCGGGCTACCCTTGGGCTGAGCGAAGGCGGAAATTTCCCCTCGGCCATTAAGGCGACGGCCCAATGGTTTCCAAAAGGGGAGCGGGCCTACGCGACCAGTATTTTTAACGCGGGAACCAACGTAGGGGCTATTGTCGCCCCCGCAATCGTGCCGTGGATCGCATATTCGTACGGATGGCAGATGGCGTTTGTCATCGCGGGTGTGGCGGGTTTGTTATGGTTATTCCTTTGGATACCCCTCTATAACAAACCCGAAAACTCCAAACGTCTGGGCGCTCCCGAAAGAGCCTACATCGAGAGTGACCTTGATGATTCGTATCAATCACAAAAGGTTTCCTGGGGAAGGTTATTGCGCTACCGCCAGACCTGGTCATTTATTCTGGCAAAATTTATGACCGACCCGGTATGGTGGTTTTTCCTTATCTGGCTACCGGATTACTTCAAAAAAACGCGGGGGCTTGACATCAAGGAAAGCTGGGTCCACCTGGTGACCATCTATGTTATCGTAACGATTCTCAGCATTTTTGGTGGCTGGGTAATCGGCTATCTCAATAAACAAGGCTGGAGCATTACGCGTGCCCGCAAAACCGGAATGTTTGTATTTGCACTTTGCGTATTACCTATATTCCTGGTAGCAGATTTAAGCATATGGGGTGCCGTGCTGTTAATCGGCTTAGCCGGGGCGGCTCATCAAGCCTGGTCTGCAAATCTGTATACCACCGTATCCGATATGTTTCCAAAAACTGCAGTAGCCTCCGTGATTGGCATCGGAGGGATGGCAGGGGCAACAGGCGGAATGCTCTTTCCTATTTTCTCGGGCAGATTGCTGGATAATTTTACGGCTTCGGGAAACGTGACCGCTGGCTACACCATTCTTTTTTCCATTTGCGCCGGAGCGTATATTATTACATTCTTATTTCATCACTTGCTCGCTCCGAAATTTGAACCATTTAAAATGAATTGACCGGTCCAAAGAATTTTGTGGCACCAGAATGAAAAATATCGCGTCATGGGCCAGAATTTTTACGAGTTTGCCGCCATTAAACCTTAAAATATATCCTTGTCCGAAGGGTTAGGAGGCTCCTGCGGAGCCTTATTTTATTCCTAAACTTTCTGCTATAAACAGGGGGCTCATAATGGAGCCAAATTGTTTTCAATTGAATTCGTCGGTTCGTTACAATGATTCCGTTCCCTGCTGTTTTATTGGAAGGGGTCGGATCACACTAACCCCCCCTCACACCACCCGGTATACGCGCAGCTGACTACTGAATACTGTGCCACGAGCTTTTCTGTTGTCAGGTTCATAACGTTAAAATCCAATCTCGGTTCAGGTGATGTGGAAATTACTTCAGTAAAAGGAAAAATTGATTTTAACACAGGATCTGGAAATATTGACGTGAAGGATACTGACGGAAATATTTCATTGAATACGGGCTCCGGCGATATTAACGCCACGGACGGTTTGGGTAAATTTTCATCCAATGCTGGTTCAGGTAATATCAGGCTGGATAAACTAAAAGGTAATTTGGCGATGAACACAGGCAGTGGAGATATCCAGGCAGAAAATATTTCTATCGATGCGCCCGGCAAATTCAATACGGGATCCGGCGATGCTACAGTAAGTCTTGCAGGAGAACTGAATCATGATATCAGCGTAAACAGCGGACCGGGAGATGCCACCTTAAAGTTTAACGGTGCGCCCATTAGCGGAGAAGTTATTATGACTGCCAATGAACGGAATGGGGATATCGTCGCACCCTTTAAATTTGATAAAGAAGAAACCATTGAGGATAAACATTCTTCACCGCGAATCCGTAAAACCGCGAAACTCGGTAGCGGAGACATCACCATAAAAATAGGCACTGGCTCAGGCACAGCCGCAATCACGAAGTAGAAGAATGCACGTTAGGTCAACAGCTCAGGGTCAGGGTATGTCAAACATGCAAAAAATTTGCACCTTTGTACCCTGACCACAAAAAGCAGTGTCTGACCGTTACAACCAACGCGGTGTTTCCGCTTCAAAAGAAGATGTTCACCAAGCCATCAGCAAACTGGACAAGGGTCTTTTCCCTAAAGCCTTTTGTAAAATTGTCCCCGATCATTTAGGCCATGACCCCGATTATTGTACGGTCATGCATGCCGATGGGGCCGGCACAAAATCTTCATTAGCCTATATCTATTGGAAAGAAACCGGAGACCTTTCGGTCTGGAAGGGTATCGCGCAGGACGCGCTCATTATGAACATAGATGATCTCCTGTGCGTAGGAGCCACGGAAAATATCCTACTCTCCTCTACCATCGGCAGAAACAAAAATAAAATTCCCGGAGAGATCATTTCAACTATTATCAACGGCACAGAGGAAATTTTAGCGATGCTTCGCCATCACGGTTTAAATATTATAAGCACCGGGGGAGAAACCGCAGATCTGGGTGACCTCATTCGCACTATTGCAGTAGACAGCACGGTAGTTTGTCGTATGAGAAGGAGTGATGTTATTGATAATGCGCGAATCAAACCGGGCAATGTGATCATCGGACTGGCCTCTTATGGCAAGGCTACTTATGAAGACCACTACAATGGTGGCATGGGCAGCAATGGCTTAACTTCGGCGCGACACGATGTCTTTACGAACGCATACGCTTTAAAATATCCTGAAACGTTCGACGAAAATGTACCCTCCGGATTAGTATACTCAGGAAATTATAACGTAACCGACAGCATACCTGGCGTTGAGGTAAATGTCGGGCACCTTATTCTTTCTCCCACCAGAACTTATGCGCCCGTAATGGTGAAGATTTTGCAAAAATTCAGGAAACAAATCGACGGCCTGGTACACTGCAGTGGAGGAGCGCAGACTAAAATCCTGCACTTCATTGATGATCTGCACGTAGTAAAAGATAATCTGTTTGAAGTGCCGCCTTTGTTCAAACTGATTCAGGAACAGAGCGGTACTGAATGGAAAGAAATGTACAAAGTATTTAACATGGGTCATCGTATGGAAATATATATTGACAGATACCATGCAGAAGAGATCATATCAATAGCCCACGAATTTAAAATCGACGCGAAAATTATTGGTTACGTTGAGACAGCTTCTTCGAAAAAGGTGACGCTGAGAAGCGAATTTGGTGAATTTACTTACACCTAATCTAAGCGGTAAGCATTAAGCAGGTAGCGTTAAGTCAAAAAAATGGCTGCCCGGATATTCCGGGCAGCCATAAAAATGGAAGACTCCTTAAATCTAATATCCCGGATTTTGCTGAAGGGTTGGTACTCCACCAATACTGCTCAGGATGATTTGTTGTTCGGGAATCGGAAAATATTCGCTTACGCCTGGCTTGAATGAAGCTCCTATCAGGTACTGGCGTTTAGTTTTTTCTGTTTCCAGATATTTGTTGAGAGTTTCTGCTGCAATACCCCAGCGAACCAAATCAAAAAACCGGTGACCTTCCATGGCCAACTCAAGTCTTCTCTCAAAGCGCACTGCCTTCCTTGCGGCTACCTGATCTGTCCACGCCGCGGTGTAAGTATCAATCACATAGTTAGCCGCGTTGGTACCGCTAGCATTTTTCACAAAGCCCGCAGGATTTTTTGCTCTTGTGCGGATCCTGTTAACATAATCACGGGCAATGGTAAGACTACCCACTTCGACCTCCACTTCGGCAGCCATCAACAATACTTCAGCAAAGCGCATCAGGTTATTATTGAGCGCTATATATCCGGAGGTCCAGCTGGAACCATCTGTCTTTACACCTGTTTCTTCCTCATAATAATGGTTCTTTTTAGGACTGTAGGGACCACCATAAACCTGGTCTCTGATCCATGAAGAGCCAGGGTGAGGCCCCCAATCTAGGTGGGGTATACTTCTTCTGCCAACAGTCCAGTCGAGCCGTGGATCAAGGTTTCCTGTATGTGCGGTAAACGGTTGAGCCGACAAAATTCCCTGATCATTTTTTACCCCTGCGCCATCGTTAAAGGTGTCAAGTAAAGGCAATCCGCTGGCGTCTGTCTGAAAAGCGTTGACTAGATTTTGGGTCGGTTGGTGAAAACCACAACAGCCCCCAGGCCCTCCGGTGTAGGTAAAATTCAAAACATCGCCCACCCGGGCATTTCCCGCACCAGCACCATCGTTTACAGAGTTCTGTACTGCAAATATGGATTCTGCACCGTTGTTTCCAGTTGTTTTGAAATTAGTATGAAACAGTGCATGTAAAGCGTAGGTATCTCCCTTTGTTGTTTTCCCGTTGGCTATAATATTATCCAGTAGGGGTTTCGCTGCAGCGAACTTCTTTTGGTATAAATACACTTTAGCTAAAAATGCTCCTGCCGCCCATTTATTCACACGTCCGGCCTGAGGAAGGGTTTCTGGAAGGTTGTCGAAAGCATGTTGGAGATCGGCTTCAATCATGGGCCAGATATCCTGATTGTTGGGAACCTTAGCGGTAGCAAAATCATTGAACTTCACCGTCTTCTCATCAATAAAAGGGACGTTATTCCACATTCGTTTGGCTTCAAAATGATAATAGCCCCTTAAAAAGCGCGCCTCGGCTATCAACCTGCTTTTATCCGCATCCGGAATATCCTTAACCTGATCTATCAGCCGAAGTACATCATTAGACCGAGATACCCCATCATATTGATGTCTCCACTTGTCGTTAAAGTAATTATTAGTGGGTAACGATTCATATCGTTCAATCGGGTTGATTTCGATTTGGTCACCGGCATCAGTTCCCTTGTAGGCATCATCAGAAGTAACGTCTCCAAAAACCCAATTCGAAGCTGCAGCAAACCAGTTACCGGCCGGACCGCCTGCTCCGTCAAGCAACGAGTATGCTCCAATGAGCATCCCCTCAATACCCTGCCTGTTTATTAATATGGCCTCCTCAAATACGCCCCGGGGTCGTTCCTCCAGAAAAGAATCATTGCAAGAAAGTACCATCGCAAATACGGTGATCAATCCTGCTTTTATCATTGAATATTTTTTCATTGCATTTATATTTTAAGTCTTTAATAATTGGCTCGTTCAAAAATCAGAATCCAATACTCAATCCCATCAGCAATTGCCTTGGGTTCGGGTACCATCCCTGATCAATACCCATTCCTGTTTCCGGACCCAAGCTTGTAACGTCGGGATCTATCCCGGAATAATTCGTTATAGTGAAAAGGTTCTGCCCCTGTATATAAACCCGCACACTGTTCAGGCCGATTTTCTCGCCCAGGATTCGTGGTAAGGTATATCCTAACTGAATAGTTCGCGCCTTTAAATAGGTGGCATCTTCAAGCAGATAGGTATTGGCAATCGTGTTACTGTAAGAATCAGTAGCATCCAAAATGGGCAGCAATGCATTTGAATTATCCGCACCTGGTCTCCAGGATTGTTCCAGCATCCTTACGCTCCTGTTTCCCTGGAAGCCATTGAAATCCGTCCACCACCGGGTATTGTTGTATAATTTTCCTCCTATTACAGAATATAGGAACATGTTAAAGTCAAAATTCATGAAAGAAACGGTGAAATTAAGGCCCGCGGTTAAATCAGGATGGGGACTTCCAATGAAAGATTGATCTCCTGTATTAATGACGTTATCTCCATTTACATCCCGGATCCTCCAGGAACCTACTCGCTTTTGTGGTTGGTCAGCGCCAGCATCTACCTCTTCCTGCGTGTTGAAGAAACCATCTACAATAAATCCATAAAAAGACGAGATGGGCTGTCCGGCCGTGTTACGGGTAATTTCTACATTCCTAAAAACACTGCCTGGAATGATATCATTCGGGTTGTCACCCACCCTAATTGCTTCGTTTTTGTAATGGGACAAGGTTAACGAAACATCATATCGCAATCCTTTGCCAATATCTCCCTTGGTTGCCAGCATCAGGTCAATACCTCTGTTCCGGATATCGCCAATGTTTACAAAAGGCAACGAAGCATGGCCCAGGGTACCTGGTACTTGAGCCCCAACCAGAAGACCCTCCGTTACACGATTGTATACGTCAAGCGCCAATTCCAGTCGGCTGTTAAAAAAAACGCCGTCAATACCAAAATTGGTAGTCGTAGACGTTTCCCATTTGGTAAGGGGATTTCCTATGCGGTCAATATCAAATCCCTGCACGACACTGTTTGTAGTTCCCTCAATATCGTAGGATGAATTGCCTGGAGTAGACCGATAAAAGCTATAGGCATTTTCACGGGGAACGTTTAACTGATTCCCCATCTGGCCCCATCCAACGCGAAGTTTTAATTCATCAACAAAAGTCGCTGTCTGCATAAAAGTTTCACTCGAAATACGCCATCCGACACTGGCTGCCGGAAAGACACCATACCTGCTTTCAGAACCAAACTTGGAAGAACCATCTCGTCTTAACGTGGCGTTTACTAAGTATTTATCCATCAGTGAATAATCGATACGGCCAAAAACAGAAGCAAGCGTGGAGGCAAAACCATAGCTAAAATTATTCTGCCCTACCGGGGATCCGCTATCCAGCACACGAAAGAGGGGATCGTCGGTGTAGAAGTTGATTCTTCTTCCACCCACACCGCGACCAGTTTCCTTTACCGCCTCGGTACCTAGCAATAGAGTAAAGTTGTGAACATCTGCAAATTGTTTTTGATACGTTAAGGTATTGGTCCATGTCCAATTCAGGTTCCAGTCATTTTGTTCTGAATAACTGTTGTTTTCATTATTTTCGGCTCTTTCATAGGTCCGGAAATTATAGTTTTGCCCATACCGGGTTTCATAGTCAAGACCAAAAGAGGTTCGAGCCGTCAGCCCTTTTAACAAATCCACTTCCGCATACATATTTCCGAACATGCGAATCGCATTGGCCCGATTATCTTTTG
>JAYSOP010000847.1:0-2516 GCA_043722905.1 Chryseolinea sp. | reverse complement strand
CCAACATTACTGCCTTCGCACCCTGAAGTCTGGTTCTTAAAAATTTCAATTATGAAAGCTTTTGCCTCAATTCGTGAGTCGCTCAAACGATATTTTCTGTTTTGTAAAAAGGGAATTACTCCTGTAATTAAACTGTAAGATGTGTAATAATGAATTCAAATTGTATAATACAGCGGCCGCAAATTTTCGGTTATTTTGGGATATAACAAAGGCACAGAGTATGGAAAAAAGAAAGACTATATTGTATGTGGATGATGACGAGGATGATCGGGAAATCTTCAGCTATGCTTTCACTACTATTGAATCAGGTTTCAATTTAGAGATCGCAGTCGACGCTCATGATGCTTTGAAAAAACTTGCATCAGATGAAGTACCTGCCGGAATTTATATTGACATGAATATGCCCCGGATGAATGGAATGGAATTGCTGAAGAGTATCAAATCCAATCCTGACTATGCCGGCATGCTGGCTTTCATAATATCAACAAATTCAGATCCCATTTACAGAGAAAGAGCTTTGCGTCTAGGTGCAGCGGATGTGTTTGTGAAACCGAATTCCATCCAGGGGGTTCTCGATCAGTTAAAATCCTGCTTTACTACTCATTTCGAACCTGGAAATATTAGAATGGCAAGTTAATCTCCATAGAGATGGTAAATCTGTCTGATAGCATGCGAAGATCAAGTCCGCGCCATTTTTTCGCGCTCACTTTTCCACCAATCAGTAGCTGATTTCAATTCTTTTAATTCAATGAATCCGATTCCTGAGGATCATTTGGTAATGAACCCTTTAACACTCGAATATCAAAACTGCTCACTGGTAGACCCCTCTATAACTTTATATCCTTATGTCCTGATACCCTATACCCTATACCCCATTACTTCCCGATCACAGACTTTAATATTTCAACCCCTTCTTTGATTGTGCTGGGTTTGGAAATAAATCTGGCATTCAGGGAAGCGTACTTGTCAAACGACTTTTGATATACCGTGGTGGAGAACATAACGACATTTACCTTTTTGAACCTGGCATCTTTCCGGATCTCTGCCAGGGTTTCGTACCCATTGAGGACGGGCATATTGATATCTAAAAAAATAATATCGGGCAGATCATTATTGTCCAATATATCGATGGTCTGGAAGCCATCTTCAGCCTGAATCAGTTTTATCTGGGGATCGATTTCCTGAAGCATATCCGCAAAAGTTAGTCTATCATCCTCATCATCATCTGCATACAAAATGACCATAACAGTTCCGGAAGGTGTTCGTTAGTAAAACAGGTAAATGATAAGGAAAATTTCCGACAGATACAATAACCAAAAGTTTACCTGACGGAAGGATATGCAATTTATTTGCTTTCCCGAAAGAAAGACTGATGCTGGCAATTGAAGAGGTTTTCAACCGCAAAGTAATATTATACAAAAGTATATAGTTATAAGTCCCGTAGGGCCCCAGCGGGACGGCCTATGGTAGAAGATTGAATGGGTGTTGATTCGCGCCATGCACAATAGTGCGCACGTAAAGAAACATTCATGGTGCAGGAAAGATACAACCTTCATTGAAATGTGACCTGCCTTTGATGGTCAAACCGAACAGCCGTGCGTTCTCCACTGCCGGAATTCCTTATCCTCTTTTCAAATGAACCTTTAATCTTTCATGAAATTCTGGGCTCATTGGTAATAACCACCATAACAAATAATAAGTGGCTTCGTACATTAGTAAGAAGCCACTCACTGGATGTGCCAATACCCAATGGCGCACACAAAATTTTGCCTTATGACTATAGGTATCAGCGCTTAAAGATCATTTTTTTATTGTCAACTACCGTACCATCAATTACGAGGTTATAGATATAGCTTCCCTCTGAAAGCGCTTGATTAGAGACCTCAATACTTCCTTCGCCGCGTTGCAGAATTTGACGTTGATAGACTTCCTGCCCGTTAACAGAATAAATTTTCAACTCCGCAGTAGTCACTTTTTCGGGAACATAGTATTTAATAATGGTGGCGTTCCCAAATGGATTCGGGTAGTTTTGATACAGCTGGGCGTCCGTTTCCGTTTTTACTTGCTGGCCCAGTAACTGCTTCATGAACGTAATTTCCTGACGGAGGACATCGTTTTGTAGTTTTAATTCTTTTACGGCATTCACAAGCATGAAGGAAATTGAACTCCCATCGAAGTCAAGATATCGTTCCTGATTTCCGGTGGAATCATTATACACAAATTCCGATACCGTATGAGGTGCGATCACTTGCATGTCTTGCGCAATGACACCAACATAGCGCTTATCAGTAGGTAATCCTGCTTTACCATTATACCGGAACCATACCGGGTGAATCTGCATTACCTGCATGAGACCTTCCTCATAGGTAACGACCTCCTGTTTCAGTTGTTTATCTGATGCAACCGTCCAGCTACCGCCTCCTGGCTTTGCTGCCACACCATTTACGTGCAAGAGATAGCCCGGAGCATTGGTGCCGATGCCCACCTTTATGGTAGTAGCCGCCCCGTTGACACCG
>JAYSOP010000846.1:0-2457 GCA_043722905.1 Chryseolinea sp. | reverse complement strand
TGATGTAGCTTGTCATTGGGTAATTGGCCTCCAGTTTTATCATTCCGGTGGTATCATATGGCTTTAATAGATCTTTCATAGTAGCCCGACCGAATTGTTTAAAACTGCTGAACTGATTGCGAAACCTGGGACTCTGGCTGTACAATTCATCCCATGAGTGAACGGGATATTCTTTCATTTCACCCTGTTCGGATTTAAAATAGCAACTGACAATCGCATCGATACTTTCGTTGGCATCGAAATCTTTCGCGTAAACGCGTAAAGGCTGCATTTCTGAAATGTTGTAAAAATTATTCTGTCCGAGGTTTCCGGCGATGTAATCGGTATCACCATCTTTATCAAAATCTCCCGCTGCGATACTATTCCACCATCCTGTAAATTTTTCCAATCCTGTTGTGGATTGCCTTATCAACCTGGTTCCGGTATTTTTAAAGAATGTTGGGGCCATAAACTCACCCACAATGATCAAATCAATTTTCCCGTCATTATTATAATCCGACCACAAGCCATCCGTAATCATTCCGGCGAATGCCAGTTCAGGGGCAAATTCCTGGGTGGCATTGACAAATTTTCCGCCATCATTGCGAAGTATATAACTTTCAGGAGGCAACGGATAGGCCCCTGGCACTACCCTTCCGCCGACATAAAGATCCAGGTCTCCGTCGCTGTCCATATCAGCAGCCCGGACGCAGGAGCCACTGGCTGTTGTCTTTGGCAATGCATCAACGGCTAAAGTAAATTCACCTTTTCCATTATTTAGATAAAGTCTGTCCTGATAATGAGGTTCAGTGGCTTCTCCCTCATAACTTCCGCTGGCTATGTAAAGATCCGCATCATGATCATTATCGGCATCAAAGAGAAGCAAGCCCTCATCTTCGGCTTTCTTATCAACCGTTTTTATCAAATCAGAAGGTGTAAAATTTCCGTTCTTATCCTGTTTAAAAATTGTGATATCATGATTTGATGAGCCACCAACAATAAAATCTTCGCGCAGATCACCGTTGACATCACCAATGGCAAGGCCTGGTCCGGCCTGCGAAAATTTGTGGGGTAAAGTTCGCTGTCTGTGAAAATCTACTTTGTCCCATTCCTTATGTTTGTATTGCACGCCCAAGTGCTTTGACACTTCCGTGAAAAAAATTCCGGACTTAAGTGCGGGCTTTTTAATGTCAATCTTCTGAGCTTCTGTTTGTTTTACGATCAGCATCTGGTCGGCTTCAATGTGAAATAAAACATTCCTCCGGCCATCGGGCCATTCGATTGTGAGCGTATCTATAGATGTGGATTGACCAAGTCCAAAATGCACGACATCCTCCATGGTTGATAAGTATCCGCGATAAGTAGAATGCTCGGAGAACTGTGTTTTACCATTGTTATAGTGCAGCGTTACTTTTGCGCCCTGCGCAGATGCGTTATGTTTTTCCTCCCCTTCTAAACGAATCCTGAGAAAATGTTTATCCTTTTTTTCTTTACCAGAGTACAGTTTATTTTCATACAAATACGCAGGGTCGTTTATATTGTTTACGACGTAATCAAGGTCTCCGTCATTATCCAGGTCAGCAATGGCGGCACCGTTGGAAAACGAGGGTCGGCTGAGACCCCAATCGCTGGTCTTATCCGTAAAAGTAAGGTCACCATTGTTCCTAAATCCGTAATTGGAAACTTTCAGAACAGGTATAGAATCGATCAATGACCTTTTGTTATTAAAGATGCCGACTTCCCGTTTAAACATGACATAGTCTCTGTCAGTAACATCCTTGGGAAATCCGTTGGTAACTAACAGGTCACGGTATCCGTCATTATCGACATCGATGAGAAGCGAGGACCAGCTCCATTCGGTTTGATGAATACCCGCCATTTGCCCGATTTCACTGTAATGCCCATTGCCATTGTTGATGTGCAGCATGTTTCGCATGTATTGGAATTCGTAATCATATTCAAGGTTATTGATATAATTGTAATAGGTTGCTCCAGCCCCTGCGATAGTTTTACGCCGCAAATTATTTTCCGGGAGCATGTCGAGGGTGATGATGTCTGGAAGCGCGTCATTATTGATATCTGCAATATCAATTCCCATCGTAAAAAGTGACTGGTGCTTGATCCGCCCTTCAATTTCGTTGGTGAAGGTTCCATCCTGATTATTGATATACAGAACATCGTTGGAGACATAGTCATTCCCGATGTAGATATCGGGCCAGCTATCCGCATTGATATCAGCGATGGCAATGCCAAGCCCGTACCCTTCGATCAGTATGCCGGCTTCCCTGGTCACATTGGTAAAAGTACCATTGCTGTTGTTTCTGTATAAGCGGTCATTGTTCAGGGCAGATCCATCCAGGATCCTGGGACGATAGACGATGGGGATCTTATCACTTTCCAGGTTGGTTAATACGTATAGATCAAGGTCACCATCTTTGTCATAATCGAGAAAGGCGGCGTTCTGGCTGTAACCCATAT
>JAYSOP010000845.1:0-3357 GCA_043722905.1 Chryseolinea sp. | reverse complement strand
GAAAATGAAACTTCTGGACTCAGGCCGAAAAGAAGAAGGTTGATGGATGAGCCATCAGCTGCTCCTAAAACCGATAAAATAAGGCTGAATAAATATATTGCTAACAGCGGCATATCCTCCAGACGGGAGGCGGACGAACTCATCACTATGGGTTTGATCTCTGTGAATGGAAAGATAATTTCAGAGCTCGGCTATAAAGTAAATCCCGGTGATGAAGTACGGTATGAAAGCAAGGTTTTACATCCCGAAAAGCCGGTCTACATCCTGATGAATAAGCCGAAAGGTTTCCTGACCACAACGGAGGATCCCCAGGAGAGAAAAACCGTCATGCAGATTGTTGGCAGTGCCGTGAAAGAACGGGTTTATCCAGTGGGTCGCCTTGACCGAAATACCACTGGTTTATTATTGTTAACGAACGATGGTGATCTGGCTGACAAGCTTATGCACCCCTCCTTTAATGTTAAAAAGATTTATAAAGTTGAGTTGGACCGGTCGCTAACCAAAGCAGACTTTCAGGCGGTGGTAGATGGTGTACGGTTGGAAGAAGGGCGCGCGGCTATTGATGACCTGGCCATCGCCTCGGATGATGGGAAAACAGTAGGCATAGAGTTGCATATTGGCTGGAACCGTGTAGTTCGCCGTATCTTTGAAAGCCTTGGTTACGAAGTGATAAAACTTGACCGGACGGCGTATGCCGGACTTGATAAGAAAGAATTGTCCCGTGGGCAATGGAGGTTCTTGACCAGGGAGGAAATCATTCACCTCAAGCATTTTAAGTAACGGCCATTCTTCATTTGACTGGCGCCCTTTCTGGCATAAAGCATTCATATGATGTTCAGACCCGATCCGGAAACTGTGCCTCCATTTTACAAAGCTTATGTCGAGCTTGTCAAAGAAATGGATTTGTTGGAAGCCTTGCAGTACGCGGGCACGCTCGTGCAGGATATAGTCAAAACCATTCCGGAAGGCATGGGGGAGTTCAGATATGAACAGGGGAAGTGGAGTATTAAAGAGCTTTTGAATCACATGATGGATGCGGAACGGATCTTTGCTTACCGGGCTTTGCGATTTTCAAGAAATGATCAGACTCCACTGCATGCCTTTGAGGAGAACGACTATGCCCCCAGGGCAAACGCCCATAGCCGGACCGTTACTCAACTGGGAACAGAAATGCAGCGGATACGCGTTACCACAGTGGATTTATACAACAGTTTTTCGAGTGACATGCTAGCACTGGAGGGTACCGCGAGTAGTAAAAGACTTTCAGTTTTCAATTTGGGGTATATCATCGCAGGGCATGATATTCACCATCGCAATATTTTGTTAGAACGTTATCTTAGACAGTAGCTATGCGTCTGGTCTGCCTGGTAATAACGTGCGCTATTTTTTATTCCTGTTCACCGATATCCAACGGAAGACTAAATAAGACTTTTGCTTCAACCGAAAGCCGGTTTCAGGACCAAACTGGCTTTGTATTGTTTGATCTGGAAAAAAATAAGACGGTATACGAATTCAATGGTGCAAAGTATTTTACCCCAGCTTCGAACACGAAAATTTTTACTTTTTTTACTGCGCTTAAAATCCTTGGAGATTCTGTTCCCGCACTAGAATACGTCCAGCGGAATGATTCACTGATATTTTGGGGCACGGGAGATCCCTCCTTTTTGTATAGACATGTCCATTATGATTCAGGCGTCTTTCATTTCTTAAAGTCATCGGAATCGGATTTATATTTTTCGGACGCCAATTTCCACACAACCCATTTTGGTTCAGGCTGGGCCTGGGATGATTACAGCTCAGGATATTCCCCTCAGCGTTCACCCTTCCCTCTTTATGGAAATATTGTATCGGTCGTAGCCGATCAGCAATTGCTGAAGATCTCGCCTCGTCTTTTTAAGGAATCTTTTATCTATGGCGAACAGAAAAAAACTACCGAAATTATCCGTGAACTGGATGAAAACCTTTTTGTTTTTCATCCAGGAAAGGAGTTTGCTAAAGTTAAAGAGATTGATGTGCCCATTAAACTGGATGCCTTTACCTTTTATTCGTTATTAAGCGACACCCTGAAAAAACCTGTGTCGGCAGTGAGGATGCCATTGCCCTCAAATACCAACATTTTATTCAGCATTCACCTTGACAGTCTTTATAGTGTAATGATGCAGGATAGTGACAACTTCATAGCTGAGCAATTGTTACTCATGTGTTCGAATGTTTTAAGTGATAGCTTAAAACCTGAAATTGCGATTGATTTCGTAACGAAAAACTACCTGGGCGATCTGCCCGATAAAATGGTTTGGGTTGATGGTTCAGGACTTTCACGCTACAACCTTTTTACACCCCGGTCTATTGTAAAAGTCTGGGAGAAAATTTTTCACCTGGTACCTCGTGATCGCCTTTTTCCACTTTTGGCCACAGGAGGAGTCAATGGAACGATCCGAAAATGGTACCAGGCTGAACAGCCTTTTGTCTTTGGAAAAACAGGATCATTGAGCAACAACCATTGCCTGAGTGGTTTCCTGGTGACAAAAACGGGTAAGGTGCTGATCTTTGCTTTTATGAATAGTAATTATACGGCTACTACCAGTGACATCCGAAGAAACATGCAAACCATTCTTTATAACATTTACGAACATTACTAACGCGAAAATGATAGACACAAAATGTATTCTTTCCTTCCTGTTAATTCTGGCCAGCCTTTCTGTGAGATCCCAGGTGGTTGATAGTCTGGACATGAAAATAGGTCAGATGTTAATCATAGGCTTTCCGAAAGCTGAAGTGGATCTGGCAGTATTGGAGGAGGTTCGTAAAGGGAAGGTGGGCTCGCTGATCATTTTCGAGAAAAACATTCCCGCGAAGAATTCATTTGTTGCCCTGAAAAAAATTACCTGGACATATCAGCATGCGGCGCCGATACCTTTATTCATTGGTATTGACCAGGAAGGTGGGAGGGTGAATCGGTTAAAAGATAAGTACGGTTTTCCGCGATCTATTACGGCAGAGGCTATGGGTAAAGCCCATTCACTCGATTCAGTCAGATTTTATTCCGAAGCTACTGCGGCAACACTGGCGGGACTTGGTATCAATGTTAATTTTGCTCCTGTGGTTGATCTGGCCTCAAATCCTGATAACCCTATCATCGCAAAATACGGACGCGCTTTTAGTGATAATGAAGATTCTGTTGCTTTAATGGCCAAAGAATTTATCAAAGGCCACCGTAGGTATAATGTTTTGACGTCCCTAAAACATTTTCCTGGTCATGGTAGCTCCCTGAATGATACGCATTTGGGAATAGCCGATGTTACCAATACATGGGAAGAGCGGGAGCTCGACCCTTATCAGTCCCTGATTGATTCAGGG
>JAYSOP010000844.1:0-3235 GCA_043722905.1 Chryseolinea sp. | reverse complement strand
ATTGCAGGTGGCAACTGTGCTGGAAGGTAGTATCCAGAAATCCGGTGATAATGTACGCGTCACTGCGCAGTTAATAAGGGTAGATGATGGATCGCACTTATGGTCACAGCGATATGTTCCCCGGTCGAAGCCAGGCATTGGCTACCATCCTGGTTTCGGCTATAAACGCCATCAGCGGGTGATGCGAAGCCCTCCCGGGCTTACTTGGATTGTAGCCTACTTTGCCCCTCCAACATGTCTTTCATCAATTTCATGCCTCCCCAGGCACTTACATTCTTGTCGGTAAATGTTACGTGTAAATCCTTCACCTTTTGGGTTATGTTATTCCTTTCACAAAGCTAACAGTATCAATCAAGTATGTGTTTTAACCTGATTCTATCGCATAATCTGGGTTTATGTTGATTGGGACCAAAAAGAAAAAGCGCTTGAGATTTATCATGAATTAAAATCCACCTCAAACAACAAATATATCCAACCCTCCATGATCGCTTTGTTGAGCGCGGCACTCGGATATAATGATGAGGCCTTAAGGTTTGCTCCATCAGGGGTGTGTCGAAAGGGATCCGTTTCTAATATTTACGTGTAAATGCTGGCCTTCCGGTAAAGCGCTTCGGGCTGTGCCAGGTTTTGATGAAGTGTTGAAAAGAATGGGTTTGACCTGATGAATTATTAAATCAATACACCTGATTTTCAAAAAGTGATTTCGATAAACCAGACTGGCGAATAATAGAAAGAAGTGTGCCAATCCGGATTTCCTTATGGTCTGGCACTGGAACAGTGATCGTAGAATCGGCAGTTTTACGCTGCATAATCATGTGGCTACCTTTTTGGCGGACTTGCACAAATCCATTTTCTGTGAGAAGCTTGCAAACTTCTCTGCCACTGAAAACTTTCAGCTTACCCAATGGATACCTCGAGACGTGTTACGAAAACTTCTTCATGGAGCCGTTCACCGATTTCCTTACCTGACGCATGCTCAAAGAAAAGTTCAATGGCTTCCTTAAGATTTGCAGTCGCCTCCTCCACAGTTTCACCCTGGCTGGCAATGTCAAGTTCCGGACAAAAGGAAACATATCCTTCGGCTTCCTTTTCGATTACAGCGGTGAACTGAAATTTCTTATTCATAGATCAAATGTAAGCAAATTGATTTCAAGGTGTGGTTAACTGTGGTCAAAATATTTATCTTTACCTGATGCCCTTACTAATCCCGATTTCAAATATAACTCCATTAATCGTGGAAAGCTTTATCCTAATGAAATCAATATGCCCTCGTTGATTCAAGGCTACGAATACGACATCTTCATCAGCTATCGACACAACGATAACCGTTCATGCTGGGTAACAGAGTTTGTAAAAAATCTGCAGGAAGAATTGTCAGCAACCATCAAAGAACCGGTTTCGGTTTACTTCGATTCAAATCCACATGACGGTTTGCTCGAAACCCACAACGTTGACAAAAGCCTTGAGGGCAAACTCAAGTGTCTGATCTTTATTCCGATTATTTCGCAAACCTATTGCGATGAGAAAAGTTTCGCCTGGCGGCATGAATTTCTGGTCTTTAATAAACTGGCCACTGAAGATCAATTCGGAAGAGATATTAAATTGGCCAGTGGCAATACTACCAGCAGAATTCTTCCTGTTCAGATCCACGATCTTAATCACAAGGACAAAACCCATCTTGAAAAGGAACTGCAGAGTGTATTGCGTCCGATTGAATTCATTTTTAAAGCCCCTGGCGTTAACAGACCTTTAACATCGTTAGACAATCCGGAAAAAAATTTAAACAGAACGTATTACCGCGACCAGATCAATAAGGTTGCCAATACAATTAGAGATATCCTCAGTACATTTACAGATACCAACGAGGAATATAATGAAACTGATTTTACTGAAAAGAAAAATAAGGTCGTTCATTCTCATCCGGATCGGAAGATCCGTATCCGATTTCATTCTATTAAAAAGATTGCAGGAACACGAACGGTTTTATTATCGTTGTTTTTTCTTTTGTTGTTAATTTCTGTCTGGGGCAATTACAAGCATATTTTTTCAAACAAACAATCGGAACCGATAAGGATGTTCCAGATAAGTATTCCTGAGAATACACCAGTTGCCATTCCCGGTTCTGCGCCATTTGGATCAGGACAACGGGCCCTGGCAATTTCTCCCGATGGAAAGTTAGTCGTTTACGTAGGGCAATCAGATACAACAACTTTTCTTTTCCTAAGGTATCTTGATAACTTTAAATTTCATCGGATCGATGGCACCAACGGAGCATATTTTCCTTTCTTTTCCCCAGATAGCAAATGGATTGCCTTTTTTTCCAAGGGTAAATTGAAAAAGGTATCCGTGTCTGGCACGGAACCCATAACCGTATGCAATATCATTCAGCCGTATGGTGGTACCTGGACAGATGAGGGGAAGATTGTTGTCGCCAATGCCGAGGGCCGCACTTTATTGGTGGTCTCTGTTACCGGAAAAATTCTGGATAAAATTCCCGGAAAATTTCACTGGCCCAGCGCGGTAAAAGCTGCGGAAGTATTTTATACAGATAATTCAAATCACCTTTATAGTATTAATCTGGTCAGCCACGCACAAAAGCTACTCTTGAAAGGAGGCAGCTCCCCTTCATTTGTCGATCCGGGGTTTCTTGTTTATTCTGAATGGGGGAGGTTAATGTGTGTCCGGTTCAACTTTGATAAATTGGAAGTTCAGGGAACGCCGGTTGCAGTTCTGGAGCAAGTTAGAACAGAACCGCTCTACCATGGCGCTCAGTATTCTTTTTCTCAAAATGGATTATTGGTTTTTATTTCCGGTGGCTCCGCTGATAAAGGCGAGTTCGTTTGGGTAAAGAGAAATGGTCAGGAAGAAGGTAAATTGCCATTGGCGGCGAATTATTTTGGAATGCATCAATTGTCACCTGATGGAAAACATCTGGCATACATCCTCCCGGAAAGTTTTGACTATAGGGACAATTCTTTATGGGTGTATGATATTACTCGGGATTTCAACCTGCTTTTGGCAAAGGGCGCTTTCTTGCCGACATGGCTCCCAGATAGTAAATCTATAATGTACACTGTAAAAAATGGAGAGAAATGGTCTATTGTGAATAAAATGCTGTCAAACGAAAAAACAGATACCATTTTAACGGATGAGAACATGATAGCGCTTTCCCGGTGGACACCGGATCACAGGTATATGATCTATGATAAACGTCCTGCTGGTATTTGGGTACTTA
>JAYSOP010000843.1:0-3370 GCA_043722905.1 Chryseolinea sp. | reverse complement strand
ATTGTAGTCAGCGCATAAGTGCCAGACGAAAGCGTTTCTTCTACCGCTTTTCTGGAGGACAAGTGTTTTGATAGCTCGTTGTTATTGGTTATTCCACTTAAATAAATTACCTGTCTGCAATTGGTTTCCTGAATGGCATCTCTGAAATTAGCCGCGGAAGTTTTTTCCATTGCACTAAAATTTTCGACGGATGCTGACATGGAGTGGATCAGGTAATAGGCAGCATCAATATCGGCCGGGATTCTGTTGAGTGTTGTTTTTTTCAGGAAATCAATTTCAATTACGGTCAGGTTTTTGTGAAGGACGTCCGGGTGTTCAAACCGATGTTTGTCACGAACACAACAAATAATTTTGTGACCTTGTGACAGGAGAATGGGTAAAAGTCTTTTGCCGATGTAGCCCGTGGCACCTGTCAATAGTATTTTCATGAAATTTTATCATTAACGGTACTTGCCGGGTATGAGCCACAGTGTGCTCATAATGTGTAAACAGTTTATTCTATAGTTTGTTCAACCATCCATTTCCTTCTTTGAATCATCTTCGATGCGATGGCCTATTCCGGCCAAATTACACTTCATTCGGAACGACGTATGGTGGACGATAGGTTCGGGTTAACATGGCATCAGCTTCAGGGTCATTCACAAACCCATCCAGATCGAGATCCTTTCCCGAAATAGTCAACTCCCGTTTTAATCGATAGGAGATATTGGATAATAAGGGAAGCGCTGACGATAAAAATCCATCTTTAATATCACCTTTCAGCGTGTCGTCTTTACCGGAACGTATCGCATCCAGAAAGTTCGCCCAATGTTCTGTTCCATCCTGCTTAATTTCTTTGGAGGTTGCAAAAGGTTCTTTTTCCCGTTTACGAAATGCTTTCCAGGTACCGCCATTTAATTCAAGATAACCATCACTGCCGAAAAAGGTATTGCCGACTTCAATGCCCAGACTTGATTCACGGTACGTATACCTGCCGCGCACTTCAAACTCAAGCATCTTGCCATCTTTATATTTTATGATAGCGCTTTGTGTATTGGGAGTCTCCTGGGATGTTTTATCATGGCCATAAGCCTCGACCCCTCCATACACCAATACACCAGGTGTCTTTTGTTTATTTTCATCTTTGTTGAAGCCATAAAGTCCACCGTTTGAATAAACCGAAACGGGATGTTCGTTTTGATTGAGACCCCACCGGGCCAGGTCAAATTGGTGTGGTCCAGTATTTCCAATGTCCCCATTACCGGTATCCCAATACCAATGAAAATTGTAATGACTTCGTTTTTCATTATAAGGGCGGTAAGGTGCGGGTCCTAACCAACGGTCATAGTGAAATGTTGCCGGGGGTTTGCTGTCGTTGGCAATCCCAAATGAATCGCGTGCTTTATAACAAACCCCACGGGCCATATAAACCTCTCCGATACCCCCTTCATGCAGAAAATTCATGGCTTCTATTACGCCTGCAAGGGACCGGTTATTAAGACCCACCTGAACGCGTCGATTGTACTTACGGGCAGCCTCTATCATTTTCTTTCCTTCCCAGATATGATGCATAGCAGGCTTTTCAACATAAACATGTTTACCTGCCTGGCATGCCCGAATGGTTGCCAACGCATGCCAATGGTTGGGAGTAACAATGGAGACGGCATCAATATCTTTATCTGCAAATACTTTTTCCATTTCCCATTCCGTTGCTGGTTTTATACCAGTCTTTTCCAACACCACGCGTGAGCGGGAGTCAAACAATTCTTCATCGACATCACAAAGGGTTTTGATGGTCACATTATGGCTTTCTTTCAATTTGCAAAATGAATCGACGTGTACGCTCCCCTGGTTACGGATCCCGATTACAGCCATATTGATACGATCATTCGCTCCCATAATGGAGGAATAAGATTTCGCGTTAAATCCCATGGCTACTCCCGCGGCGCCCAGCAAACTTTTTTTAATAAAACCCCTTCTTTTTGTCATATGGTGGGTATTGAATTATATGCTTTTAAACATTATCTTTTTTGCCCGAATCCCCTATCAACCGAGGTATTTCTTATTACTTCTCATATTAAAGAATAGCTGCTCGGAATAGGGAGTCATCATTTATTCACTATTAGCAATCTACAATGAATTAGACTGGAAAAACAAGACTAATAACCGATGATTTTTTGTGATAATTACTCAGAAAATAAATAATTCATTGTGTAACTGACTGAGGTGAAGCAATGCCTGTAGATGGTACAGTGACGGGAGAGGCGCTTATCCTGTATCTATTACTAAACAATTTGCTAATTGGTCGTGAATTGTCTGTCTTCGGTGTGGGGCCAAAATTTGGAGATAACCAGATCCAAATGGGGGGATAGATATATTTTTTCCGAAATTTCTATAAAAGCAGCTGAGCAAGTCTGGAGTATTTCCATCAGTCTTAATCACTTTCAATCTTAAAATTCTTTTCCCAAACGTTGCTTGAAAGTAATAGTCCATTAGAGTATTGTAGGTGAAGAAGATAAAGAAGTTAATCCAGTATACAACTATTTCCGAACGACCAAGAACAGTTTGAATTAGTACGCTTATTATCGACAACACTATTGCGTCGATAAGACAACCAACTAAGCGTTTCCAGAAAGAAGCTTTTTTATAATTCATTTTGGTTATGCCTACACAAAGCTTCGGCAGATAAGATGTGAGAGGCGCACTCCATCAGTTCTCTGGCGGGCCGTCATCGATTGGCGGGCGCAAGTCTTCACGCTAATGTGATGCGCTTGTTTTGCAGCTCAATCTTAAAATTCACTTTAGCTTTTAAAGCATTGAACACTTTCAAAATTGTCTCAATTGTCACATTGTTTGCATTTTTTTCCAATTTAGAAATCTGTGCTTTTTGTACGCCCACCAATTGTCCTAGTTGTTCTTGTGTCAGATTTCTTTGCCGCCTGGTTACCCGGATCATTTCCCCCAAGAGCTCAAGATTTAATTCAAATTCGTATGAATCTCTTGCTACTGTCCCACGTTTGCCGATCATTTCATCCTTAATGTGGTTAAGGGTGTATGTCTTTATTTTTTTGTCCTTAATTTTCATTTTCATTTTTGCCTGAAATAAAGCTTTCTCAGTTCATTGGCTTTCTCAATTTCATTTACGGCGACTCTGTCTACTTTTTTAACAAAACCGAGGGTTGAAACTACCAGCGTCTTGATCCACCGCAGACTGAAGAAAGCAGGATTGCAAAGATCTGTGCTGACGAGCATGCCCCCGAAAAGGTTCGGCAGACAAAATTTGAGAGGTGATCCTCGTCAGTCACAACTTGCAATGCCAGTACTCGATTGGCAAATCGTTACTCGGTTTTAATTTTAGAATAAACCTCCTTTTCAAAAAGACGATAGAAAT
>JAYSOP010000842.1:0-8856 GCA_043722905.1 Chryseolinea sp. | reverse complement strand
TTAAGAAACATATTGATTTAGACATGTTCGCATTAAGTTTAAATCTTAAGTTTCCACTGGCTTTAAATCCATGGGGACACCTTAGTTCACTAATGGTTTCGCATGCGATACTGACAAGAATAACCCTGGCAATCCATTAATCCTGAAAATCCTGATTAAATTCGCACCATGAATCTCCTTTCATCGCTCGATCATGCGATTTTTGAAACCATCGCCAGGGTTGCAGACCAACGCTCACTGGAAACCTATGTGGTTGGTGGGTACGTGCGGGACATCCTTTTAAAGAGGGCCTCGAAAGACATCGATGTGGTATGTGTAGGCAGCGGCATTGAACTGGCTATGGAAGTGGCAAAAGCTTTAGGCCCACAGGTAAATGTTTCTGTTTTCAAAAATTTTGGTACAGCCCAGATCGCGACGGACGATCTGGATGTGGAGTTTGTCGGCGCCCGGAAAGAGTCTTATCGCAACGATTCAAGGAAACCAATAGTGGAAGACGGCTCCTTATCCGACGATCTTAAACGAAGGGATTTTACGATTAATGCACTGGCCGTTTCGTTGAACAAAAAAACATTTGGTGAATTGATCGACCCATTTGATGGCGTGGGAGATATCAAAACAAAAACCTTACGCACTCCATTGGATCCTGTTATTACCTTTTCCGATGACCCGCTAAGAATGATGCGCGGTGTGCGGTTCGCGTCCCAGTTAAATTTTGATATTGAAGCGGACACTTTTGGGGCGCTGACTTCACAGGCTGACCGGTTAAAAATAATTTCAGGTGAAAGAATTGTCGAAGAATTGAATAAGATTATTTTGAGTCCCGTTCCTTCTTACGGCTTTAAACTGCTTTTTCACAGCGGTTTACTAAAGCAATTTTTTCCTGAGATGGTTGACCTTCACGGTGTAGCATACGTGGGAAATAATGCGCATAAAGATAATTTTTTTCACACCCTTCAGGTGCTGGATAACGTTGCAAAAGTTTCTGATGACCTCTGGCTGCGGTGGGCTGCCATCATGCATGACATTGCCAAGCCAGCTACCAAAAAATATGATGAGACCCATGGATGGACATTTCATGGCCATGAGGAAAAGGGAGCGCGAATGACGCCTGCTATTTTCCGGCGTTTAAAATTGCCAATGGATGAGCGCATGGTCTTTGTTCAGAAACTGGTTCGGCTTCATCTGCGGCCAATACCATTAGTACGCAATGTCTCTGACTCCGCCATACGAAGATTATTATTTGAAGCGGGAAATGATGTTGACGCGCTGATGAAATTATGCCGGGCTGATATCACTTCCAAGAACCATGAAAAGGTATCCAAATTTTTGAAAAACTTTGACCTTGTAGAACAGAAGATGGGCGAGGTCGAGCAGAAAGATCATATCCGTAATTTCCAGCCCCCGGTTACCGGTGATGAAATCATTGAGATGTTTAACCTTCCCCCCAGTAAGATCGTTGGTGAAATAAAAGAACAAATCAAGGAAGCCATTCTGGAAGGAGAAATAAAAAATGACCGTCAGGAAGCCATGGGCCTGCTGCAAAAAATTGCCGCTGCAAGAGGATTGAAAGAGGCGAAAGAAACCCGTAACAGTCGTCCATAACCGTGATGAACTTTCGGTTTTTGCACCTACGAAAACGGCCACTCGGATTGGTTAACCGAAACCAGTTAGCAGGCATGCAACCTTTTAATCCTTACCTTGTCTTTACACAAAAAGCCCGGAAATCAGCTTGGAGCAACAGGTATTGAATATCCATGATGAGTTGATTGCCCGTTGCAAAGCGGGTGACCGGGAGGCTCATTACAGGATCTATAAGCTTTATTCCCGCTCTATGTTCAATGTGAGTTATCGAATAACCGGAAGGTCAGAGGACGCGGAGGATGCCCTCCAGGAAGCTTTTATCAGCGCCTTTAAAAACCTGGACAGCTACAGGGCTGATGCTACTTTCGGGGCGTGGTTAAAACGTATTGTGGTGAATAAATCCATTAATTTTTTAAAGAAGAAAAAACATGAAGTAATGCCGGATGACGAACAATGGGATGTGGCGGAAGAAGAATCCCCGGGGTACTACAAGGAGGAATTGACCATCGACCGGGTAAAAAATGCCATTGAAGAATTACCCGACGGCTATCGCGCTGTGCTTTCGTTATATTTACTGGAGGGTTATGATCACCAGGAGATTGCAGAAATTCTGGGCATCACAGAGTCTACTTCCAAATCGCAATTGAATAGGGCAAAAGGAAAGTTGAGAGAAAAATTAACCATCGCAATATGAAGGATCAGTTAGAGGATTTTGTTCATCGGAACCGCAACGCCTTTGACGATAAGGAACCCTCTCCTGGCATTTGGAAAGGGATCGAGGCATCATTAGGTCTGCATCATAGATCATGGTGGGATTCTTTAACCCTTTGGCGTGCCGCAGCGATCGTCTTCATGGCCTTATCAGGATATTTATTGATTCCAAAAGAGGCGGTCATGGGAAACAATGCTCTTGCCTTGAAGGAATTTACTGACGTTGAGACCTTTTATATTCAACAGATTTCCCAAAAAGTTGACCTCATTGATGAGTTTAAAAGAAATGAAGGACTAAATGGTTTTACGCACGATTTTGAGCAGCTGGAAGCTATGTACCTGGTGTTAAAAGAGGAAATGAAATCAAGACCTGGCCAAAAAGTTAAAGACGCTTTGGTTTTAAATTTATTAGTCAGGATTGACTTGTTAAATCAGCACCTCCAAAAACTTGAAGACGAATTTAAACCGGCAGAAAAACCAAAAGTAAAAGAAGTAAGGAAGAGTTAGGTTTAGTGTTGAAATTTAAAAAGGTATCATCATTTGCGGCAATCATACGAACCCCGCAGACGAATGTTTTAAAGTACGCATTAGAGACCCCTGAAAGGAGCATTTCGCCGTCCTCGCAGAGTCTCCTGTCTCAGGAACCCTGCGTTTTGAATTACGTAGGTCGTCCACATCAAAAGCACCATCACTTGCCGCGTCCGCGAGAGTCGAGACACTGGGGACAGGATTTAATGTTGGTTGCAGTATTTCGGTATTAGCACAAATCTTGTGTAAAACGCCACGAAAGCGTATAGCCTATTTTCCTCCAACTGCAAACCAGCAGGCATACTTTTAATACAAGTTTGAATTACATGTTCGGCGAGGCGGATCGATAACAAGAGACTTTTATGATTAAAAAATCCAAAAACCTTTTTTTGACATCCCTTCTGTTTTTCATTCAGGCTCAAATAGGCTTTTCTCAACAAGGTGAATTCCAAAGTCCTGCAGGTACTAAGTTTCTATTGTATACACCGCCGGGGTATGCGACAAGTCCATCGAAATTTCCACTCCTGTTAAGTCTTCATTCAAAGGGCGAAACCAGTAATGATATAACTGAATTGACCAGCAAAAATCCAGAACAAATGCCCTGCCGTCTCATCTATTTGAACAGATGGCCAAAGGATTTGCCATTTATTGTTTTAACTCCGCAATTGAAACCCGATCCTGCAGATCCCGAAATTCAATGGTCCGCCGAATATATTGACGAAGTAGTTCGATACGTTATGGCAAATTATAAAGTTGATCTTGCCCGTATCTACGTTACCGGAATAAGCAGAGGTGGCACAGGAGCCTGGACTTATGCCGCTGCCTTTCCTGAAAAGGTAGCTGCGTTACTTCCCTTGTCTGGCCGCTCAGATTTGTCTCAGGCATGTCCGATAAAAGATATTCCAATCTGGGCTTTTCATGGTGATGGCGATGGAGTCGCGCCCCCAACCTACTCGGTTGATATGATCAATGCTGTGAAAGCGTGCCAACCTTCCGGCAGATACAAGCCTCGTTTGAATATTTTAAATGCGCGAAATCACAACGGTTGGAGCGAGTTGTATAATGGAACAAACGGTTACAAGGTATTTGAATGGCTGCTGAAGTTTAAGAAGAATGATCATGCTAACAAAACGCCATACGTCAATGCAGGAATAGATCAGCGAATAGCCATGCGAAGCCAGTCAGTTCATATAATAGGTGATTTTTTTGATTCTGACGGAAATATTAATACCGTCCAATGGAAGCAAACCGGTGGAACACCCCTGACATTAAGCAATACAGATTCAGAATTCCTGAAATTAAATAATGTAAAAACCGGGTCATTTGAATTTGAACTAACGGTCACTGATAACGATGGGGCCCGCAATAGTGACAAGGTGCTTTTGGAAATTGTGAACGCTTCGACCTTACCGGTGATCACTGATTTGATTTTAATTAATGGCAAAACGAACACTGAGATCGGAAGTCTTTCAGAAGTGCAAGTCATCAACAAGAATACGCTTGGCATTACAGAAATAAATATAAAAGCAATGGCCAGTGATGGTACCGCCAGTGTCAGATTTAGGATAAATGCTGATCAAAATACCCGGACACTTAACTCACCTGGCCCTTATCTTATTAAAAGCCAGACATCCGCGCCCGAATGGGCAATAAAAGCCGGAGAATATTTGATTTGTGCCACCCCATACTCTCAAACGAGTGGCAGAGGTAATCCAGGCATCTCACAATGTTTTAAAGTCACTGTTACAGACGGCGATCAGGGTGAATCCTGCCCGGGAACGGGTGAAATTGGACGAGAATTATGGACTGGAATTACGGGCACCTCGGTATCATCCATTCCTGTTAATTCATCACCTTCTTCAAAAAGCGAGCTATCTATTTTTGAAGGTCCTTCCAACATTGCTGATAATTACGGAGCAAGGGTGAGAGGTTATATTTGCCCGCCATTTACAGGGAACTATACTTTCTGGATTTCAAGTGATGACAAAAGTGAACTCTGGTTAAGTTCGGATGATAGTCCTGTCAATAAAGTGAAGGTTGCCTACGCTTCAGGTGCTACCGGTAAAAGACAATGGGACAAATTTACTTCCCAAAAGTCTGCAGCCATTAATCTGATTGCAGGACGGAAATATTATGTCGAAGCACTTCATAAAGAGGGAACCGGTTACGATCACCTTGCGGTTGGCTGGCAATTGTCAAACGGAGCGCTTGAAAGACCCATACCTGGTAAAAGGCTTTCGCCTTTTATAATTGGCGAAGCGGCAACCTCCGTCGCGGCTGCAAAATTAACGATATCGCAGGCTGGTGAAAACGGTGCCGGCAACCTGAATATATTTCCCAACCCGCTCCAAGGCGGAACGGGTGAATTAACAATTTCAGGGTATGAAGGGGTTAGTGAAAAAATTCAGTCAACCGTTCAAATTATCAGCATGACGGGTGAAATCGTATACTTTGAAGAGGGTTTTTGTGAGGCAAACTGCAACGGTTTTTTACTGAACATTCATAAAGAATTTACCCGCGGAGTTTATCTGCTAAAAGTAACGATCAATGGTAAGCGGTTTTCAAAAAAATTATTGGTTAAGTAAGCTTTTCAGATTGAACTAGTAATCACTTATTAACTCAAAGCGCTCTACTGCAGAGTCAAGCACCTTCCCGTCCTCACACTTTAAAATTCTGGCGGGAAACTTCCTGATTAACCCATAGCTATGGGTCGCCATCAGCACCGCAGTGCCACTCTTATTAATCTGTTGAAAGATCTTTAAGATTCCATGCGATACTTCCGGATCCAGATTCCCGGTAGGTTCATCTGCCAATAATATTTGGGGTTCATTAATCAAAGCGCGGGCAATAACAACGCGCTGTTGTTCGCCACCAGATAGTTGATAAGGCATTTTCTTTTCTACCGACCCCAACCCAACATGCATTAGGACTTCACTTAATCTGCCTCGCATCCTGGCGTTATCCCGCCAGCCTGTGGCTTTCATCACGAACATCAGGTTATCACCCACACTGCGATCATTGAACAGTTGAAAATCCTGAAAAATAATTCCCAGCTTTCTCCTAAGCAATGGCACCTCACCACTTTTTATTCCACGGATATTGTGACCACAGACATGGATGTCTCCCAAACGCAGGGTAAGATCTGCATACAAGGTCTTCAAAAGGGATGACTTACCAGACCCAGTCCGGCCTACGAGGTAAACAAACTCGCCTTTTTCAATTTCGAAGTTGATGTTCGACAAAACCGTATTATGGTCCTGGAAAATATTGGCTTCGCTTACACGAACTACAGGGTCGGATGAAAACATACCATGACTGTTTAGCCGTTTGCTTTTTTATGGTCTGACAAAAATTTCTCTAGCCCACTATCAGTCAGTGGATGTTTTAATAAACTGGTAATAACACTCAGGGGGCAGGTTGCGACATCCGCGCCAATTTCAGCGCATTGGATCAGGTGCATGGTATGACGCACCGATGCAGCAAGGATCTCAGTATCAAATCCGTAGTTATCATAGATGAGCCTCATTTGTGCGATTAATTCCAGGCCATCCTGTCCTATATCGTCAAGTCTTCCAATGAAAGGGGAAACATAGCTCGCACCAGCTTTCGCAGCTAAAATTGCCTGCCCTGCAGAAAATACCAACGTACAGTTTGTCCGGATACCCTCGCTTGAGAATTTCTTTATCGCCTTGATCCCATCTCTTATCATGGGAACCTTCACCACAATCTTATCATCAATTTTTGCCAGTTCCTTACCTTCTTTCATAATGGTTTCGAAATCGGTGGCAATTACCTCAGCGCTAACGTTGTTGTCAACAATGTTGCAGATCGATTTGTAATGCCCTTTAATATTTTCCAATCCTTTGATGCCTTCTTTGGCCATCAGGGACGGATTTGTTGTAACGCCATCAAGTACACCCAAATCATATGCCTCTCTGATTTCGTTCAGATTCGCCGTGTCAATAAAAAATTTCATGGTTGTGTTAGTAATTTATAAGGTATAAGCCGAAACAAAGGTAATGATACAATTTGGAAGCGCACAGGCGCGAGGGCAAGGATTATCACATTTCCGGCCGGGTAAACGTGATCAAAGAAGTAGTAGTCTTGAAACCAAAGAAAAAAAAGGCAAACCGAACATCGCACCGCTACAACCGCCTACCCTTGCTACCTTCCGATCCTGGGGGATTCAGCAGGAGCTGGTCGTGCCGGCTTGCTTGGCGCAAAGATACAATCCTGTCAGGATAAAAGACAACCAATCCCAAAAATATAGGCCAGGAAATTTGTTAACCGTGATTTTTTGCCCGCGAATCCTATTTTAGAATTCCGGATAAGTAAAGATTGAATTCCATCGGACTGGCTTCCATAAAGCCGTCTGTCTTCAGATCGTCAAAAATTTCAGCATCGATTTCAATCTCGCGCATTTCCGGATCCAGGTCCTTATACAAGGTAATTTCGGTCGCTTGCAATTGTATTGGATTTACTTTTACTAAAATAGTAAATTCCGGCGTTTCTTTCCGGAAATATTGATGTACGATATTGCTGCCTTTGGCCATAGTTGCTTAATTTGATGATGATTCCCTTACCGATGCCCGCCAAAATTGAAACTGAGCGATTGTTACTTCAACGGCTAAAATACGAAGATGCGGAAGAAATTTTTTACACCTACGCCAGCAAGCCTGAAGCCACAAAATATTTGGCATGGATCACCCATCGTTCTGTAGATGATACAAGGGCATATTTGAGATACGCCATAGAAAGCTGGAATTATGGAATTGATTATTCTTACTCCATTCGGTTAAAGAACCTTTTATTGATCGGTAGCATTGGTATTTTACACGACCACGGCAGAGTTCAACTTGGCTATGTGATAAGTCCGACTTACTGGAACAAGGGTTACACCACCGAGGCCTGCAGGCATGTTTTGCAAATCCTCAAAACCTTCAGTGACCTATACCGGATTGGCACTTTTGTGGACATGGAAAACATCGCTTCGATTAAAGTTCTGCAAAAATGTGGCATGGTGGAAGAAGCGCGTCTGGAGAAGTGGTTTCGTTTTGTAAACCAGAATAACCAGCCAAAAGATTGCATTCTTTTTCGTTGTTTACCCTAGCACGAGTGGGTTTTCCATTTCAAGGCTGCCTGACCTGACCTCATCAAGAAGCTTTGCTTCGATCATTTCTGCCCACGCATACAGATATACGAGCACGTCTTTCTTAACATTATGTTTTAGATGTTTAACAGGGGCTGAAATCGATTTGAGAATAGCTGGGTCAGATAATCTTTCAAGGTTTTTAAGATCACATCGATCGAAACCAAATGAAAGCATTTCGCTGATGAGGTCATCCATTTGAATGCCGCTTTGGGGGCAGTAGTCATTTAATTGTTCGGTCCAGTCCCCCGATCGCTGTAAGGCCCTGGCATGGATTTCCTCCTTTCTAAGGTGACTGATCTCCTGGGCCAGAAAACCACAATTGCAACAACCCATATGACCCCATTGATATTCCGGTCGTTTTTTCTAAACGTTGGGCGGTGTTCCGCAATATTGTTAAGATTTCAAAAGTTATTTGGGCCATATACCATTGTTTTCTATAGTAACAAAAACAGCTCGTTTGAAGTTACAATTCCAAAAGAATTTGGTAATCATTATTCCCTTTGCTATAATTGCCCCGTAAAGTTCACCAGAAAAATGGGAAGAGGAGATAAAAAAACAAAAAAAGGTAAAATTTCAAAGGGTTCTTTCGGAAATTCGCGCAAACGAAATTCTATAAAGGCGAGGCTCAAGAAAACAGCCACCAAAAAGGTTTCTGAGCCTGTTTCAGCAGAAACGGCGGCGAAACCGAAAAGAACGGCTGCAAAGAAAAAAGGTGAAGCGTAAAACCAATGATAAAGATGAAAAGCATGGCATGGTGGTGGCATAAATCGAATTTCGATCGGCGCGAACCTATGCTTTAGTTTTTCTATTAATAGACCTACTGAGGCCCGCCCCGATCAATCGGGGCGGGCCTCAGTTTTTTTTAGGGCCTTCGCGATTTTAAC
>JAYSOP010000841.1:0-4157 GCA_043722905.1 Chryseolinea sp. | reverse complement strand
GCAGGCTATTAAGCTTGCGCAGGAACAAGGATTAGACCTGGTGGAAATTTCCCCGAGTGCTGATCCTCCGGTTTGCAAGGTGGTTGATTACTCCAAGTTCAAGTACGAGCAGAAGAAAAAACAGAAGGAAATTAAGGCCAAAACCCAAAAGGTAATTATCAAGGAAATCAGATTTGGCCCTAATACTGAGGAGCATGATTTTAATTTTAAAGTAAAGCACGCTTCGACTTTTTTACAGGAGGGTTTCAAGGTGAAATCTACGGTGACTTTCTTTGGAAGGTCGATTGTTTACAAAGAAAGGGGAGAGATTCTTTTATTGAAATTTGCCCAAGCATTAGAAGAGTTGGGGAAAGTAGAGGCTATGCCCAAGCTGGAAGGTAAGAGAATGAGCATGCTGATGATGCCTAAAGTAGGAAAAAAATAAGTTGACATAATTTCTATACAATGCCTAAGTTAAAAACAAAGTCGGGCGCTAAGAAGCGATTCAAAGTTACCGGCACAGGAAAGATTATGCATAAGCATGCTTTCAAAAATCATATCCTGACGAAAAAGGAAACCAAGCAAAAGAGGAGACTCGGCAATAAAGGTTTGGTGAAAAAATCAGATATGAACAATGTAAAAGCGATGCTTATACTTTAGTTGGTTTAAATGTTTAACCCGGTTTTTGGCCTCTAAGAATCCCCGAAAGGGTGATCGCCAACGATCAAAAAATGAAAAGAAATGCCTAGATCAGTAAACAGTGTAGCCTCCAGGGCTAAGCGCAAGAGAATCATGAAGTTGGCCAGAGGTTTCTTTGGCCGTAAGAAGAATGTATGGACCGTAGCCAAAAACGCCATCGAAAAAGGATTGGTGTATGCTTACAGGGATAGAAAACAAAAGAAAAGAGAATTTCGCGGCATATGGATCCAAAGGATTAATGCTGGGGTACGGGAATATGGTTTATCGTATTCTGAATTTATCGGAAAACTGAAAAAATCCGGAATAGACCTTAACAGGAAGGTTTTGGCAGATCTGGCCATGAATCATCCCGCTGCATTCAAAGCGGTGGTTGAGAAACTTAAATAGAATTCTTTAAGATCTGTGTGTGGAAGGGGCTTTTGCCCCTTTTTTGTTTTTCCTCAGTTTTATTTATATTCGAATGATATTTTTTTAGCTAAAACTAAGGTTTGTAAGATTTTTTGTTAACTAATGAAGCGGGTGTTCGTGAAGTTGCCCCCATATTGTTAACTTTCAAGTTCCAAAAAGCCGGATATGTTGAAACAACCCCTTGAAATCGGGGACCTGGAAACGCCTCTACCTGAAGTACTCGTTGACGTTGAGCTGCGAGGAGGAAATCCATTTCCCGGACTCCGGCCATTTACAATTGATGAATGCCACCTCTTTTTCGGGCGTGAGGGTCAGGCGGATGAAATCCTGGTGAAGCTTTCTGAAAACCGGTTTGTAACGGTGATGGGTTATTCCGGAAGCGGTAAATCATCTTTGATGTATTGCGGCCTGGTGCCCGTGCTTTATGGTGGGTTTATGACCCAGACCGGTCCGAACTGGAATGCGGTTATTACAAGGCCTGGCGGTTCTCCCCTCAATAATCTGTCAGAATCTATCGTCGATAATTTAATCTCTAATAATCGGATTTCGGAAGGTGACCGGAGGATTCAGATAGCCATTATCAATTCGGTACTCCGAAGTGGTCCACAGGGACTCGTCGAAGTTTCAAAATATCTCCAAAACCAGAAAGGTGAAAATATTTTCTTTCTGGTTGACCAGTTTGAAGAATTGCTGCGCTATCGGGAAAAATCCGGATTGCACGGCGCCCAGGATGAAACCCAGTTATACGTAAATCTGGTTTTGAATGCTGTGGCGCAGACCGATGTGCCAATTTACGTGGCGCTCACAATGCGATCGGATTTCATTGGAAATTGCTCCATATTCCCCTCTTTAACCGACCTGATAAATCGCAGTAACTATCTGGTGCCCCAGATGACACGCGAGCAGAAGAAGATGGTCATTGAAGGACCTGCTGCCGTGGCAGGAGGAAGAATATCCCAACGTTTGGTAAAACGGCTGTTAACGGATGTTGGCAATGATCAGGACCAGCTGCCCATATTGCAGCACGCGCTGATGCGCACATGGGATTATTGGGTGGCTAACCGCGAACCTGGAGAACCCATTGATATCCGGCACTACAATTCTGTTGGAAAGATATATGAAGCACTGTCGCAACACGCTAATGAGGCCTATGATGAATTGACCACGCGTGAAAAGGAGATCACTGAAATCCTTTTCAAAACAATTACGGAAAAAAATCAAGATAACAAAGGCATGCGGCGACCCGGAAGGTTAGGGTTGGTGGCCCAGCTTGCCGAAGCCGAAGAACAGGATGTAATTTATATTGTTGAGCAATTCAGAAAACCAGGCCGTTCGCTTCTAATGCCTGGTGCGAATATTCCCCTTACAGCAGATTCCATGGTCGAACTTTCACACGAAAGTTTGATGCGTATCTGGAAACGGTTAAACACCTGGGTGGAGGATGAATTTGAGTCAGCGCAAATGTATAAGCGGTTGTCGGATGCGGCGGCGATGTATCAGATCGGAAAAACTGGTCTGTGGCGTCCGCCAGATCTTCAACTGGCATTGAACTGGCAAAAGAAACAGAAACCCACGCGCGAATGGGCGCAGCGCTATGACGAAGCTTTTGAACGGGCTATTGTTTTTCTCGATACCAGCCGGATTACCTATGAGGCTGAATTAAAGAATCTGGAAATGATGCAACTACGGGTCCTTCGCAGAACCCGTGCAACAGCAGTCATTCTCGGGGCCGGTTTTATCGTGGCTATCGTTTTCTTTTTGCTGTCTTATATTCAGAAAATCAGGGCTGATGCGCAGACCTTGCTGGCACAACAGGAAAGGGTTGAAGCAGATAAACAAAGAAATATTGCTGAAAAACAAACGGCACTGGCTGTTGAGAATGCCGAATTAGCGAAATCCAGGCAAGATTCCCTGGCGGCCAAATCTGAGGCACTCAATCAGGCTTTAAGGCAGGCGGAGCAAGCTCAGTTAAGAACAGAAGAAGCGCTTTTAGAAGCTAACTTTCAGAGGCAAAGGGCCGAAGAAGAAAAGGGTATCGCGAATGAGGCATTGGAAAGCTTCAGGGTAGAATATAACCGTGCCGAGGCGAACTACAAAGACGCCCGTCGCCAGTACATTTTAGCAATAGCCCAATCGTTGGCTGCAAAATCTGTTCAGGAAAGTGATGACAATGACCTCGCCGGTCTTCTTGCTATGCAGGGATATCATTTCCATCGCCGTTATGAAGGACGGACGTATGACCCTTATGTTTACGAAGGTCTTTACAGCTCTCTGACGAAAGTCAATGGGGTCTCGTACAATGCCATTAAATCACAAGGTCCTCCCCATGTGCACATCAAATCTCTTGTGCTCAGCAATAAAGACAATGGCTTTTACACATCCGGTGCTGACGGCAGGATCATGCAAGGAAGCTTTACGGAACTGACAAGTAGAGCAACCCCTGTTTCAAACCCTTATCCAAGTAAGGTAATTGCGGTGAGTGGTGACGAAAATTATATTGTGAATGGAAGCGATTCTTCTTTCGTTCAGATATACAACCTGAACGATCGATCGGGTAAGCCATCCTCGATTGTGAGAAATCTCCAGGGTTCAACCAATGATATTGTATTCTTGCCCAAACAAAACACGTTTATTGTATCAAGTGCTGGCCGCACATTAACTTCAGTGGATGCCGGGAGCGGGCAAAGCAGTTGGTTAATTACGCTTCCATTTGAATTGAAAGCAATCGACATAAGTCCCGACGGGAAAACGTTGGCTGGGGCCTCGTGGTCTGGGAATATTATCCTTTTTAACCTGACTGATAACTCTTATACGACGCTGACAGAAGAAAATCAGACACGCATGTTGTCAGTTCGATTTACATCCGATGGTGGTCGACTGGCATACGGGGGCGAGGACAAAGTGAATAAGAGAGGATTTGTAAGGCTCTATGATTTGAATAAAAAAGAGACCCGTAATTTTTCAGGCCATAAGGCAGGTGTGAACGATATTGAGTTTAGTCCCGACGGAAAATTAATGGCAAGTGCGGGAGCTGACAAGCGGTTGCTCATGTGGGTTCTTGACAATCCTGG
>JAYSOP010000840.1:0-3623 GCA_043722905.1 Chryseolinea sp. | reverse complement strand
GTCGGCGATCTGCGCCCCTTGCAAAAACTTAAAAAGCTTGAGCGGATCTACTGTGACCAATCGCCCGTCAAAAAAAGTATGGCAGACGCCTTCATGGAGGCGAACCCCAATGTCCTCGTAATCTTTGACTCGAAAGATCTACAAGCGTGGTGGGCAGCCCTTTCAACGGAATGGCAGGGGGTATTGAGTAATGCGGCAAAGATAGGATCAACACCCGTCAAAGAAGAATTGGCAAAAGTCACCAATCTCGATTCGATGAACCTTAGCGGCCATGACTCCATTAAAGACCTTGAACCGCTCAGGAAATTACAAAAACTTCGGGTGATTATTGCGAATAACACAGCGGTCGATAATCTGTCACCCTTACAGGACCATCGTGAAATAACCTATCTGGACGTCAGTGATACCGAGGTGATAGATTTTTCGGTAGCTGCCAAGTTTACGTATCTAAAAGTTCTGCGGGCAGACAGAACGAAAATTGAAAAACTGGACCCCTTTTTTAACCTAAAAGGCCTGAAGGAACTCTACGTGGACCGCACTAATATTCATGACATAACCGCTCAGGAGTTTCTGGAAAAAAATACCGGCTCCCTGATTGTGTATAAAACCATTCACCTGGACCGTTGGTGGAAAGGTCTTTCTCCGGGATGGAAAGCGGTCTTCAGAACACAGATGCTGAAGGATACCACATCAACAAGAGAGAACCTGCACAGACTTGTCGAACTTGAGAAGTTGGAACTTAAAGATGCGCGTGTGCGGGAACTGACCGCATTAAGTGAATTTATTCGATTAAAAGAACTGCACTTTTCTGCAACTGGAATCTCGGAAATTCCCCCTCTTGAGAATCTGAAAACTTTGCGATCATTACATGCCACAAACAGTCCGCTGCAACGCATCGGAGCTATTAGTCTATTGCATGAACTGCAGGATCTGGACATCGCGAACACCCCTGTTGATGAATTAAAAGGGCTGGAGAGTTTGAAGAATCTGAAGCACTTCAACTGTGCCGGTACGCAGATTAAACGTCTGGACCCATTGGAAAACCTCGAAACCCTGGAAACGCTTGATTGTTCCAATACCAATGTCAGCAAGCTCGAGCCTGTATCCTATCTCTCGCTGAAAACCCTGACAAGTTACAACACTAAAATCACGAGCAGGGAAATGGAGAAATTCAAGGAAAATAATCCGGAGTGTAATATTGTTTACTACCGATAATTCTGAATCCACCAGCGTATTATGGCACTACGATAAAAATTACTTGAGGGAGGTTAAGATCAGGTACAACCCGGCAACAATTCCTACAACAATATCCAAACGACGAAGTGCATCGTAGATCATTCCTTTCTGTGAATCTTTCCGCGTTCTGATAAAAAGCCAGACAAACAGGCTAAAAAGTATAATACCTGCACTTAGGGTGACATAATCCATAAAATGTATTAGCTATTGATTAGTGGTTGAAAGTTCTTTCGCCAGCATCCTGCCGACAAGCCAGCCGGAATGAAAGATAATGAAGATTTACCTGTAGCACAACGTCATCAAACCTTCTTCCGTTTGTATTTGTATTCATGTGAGGCATTATCCTATGAAAAATTGCTACCCCTTTGCATTGCTAATTCTTTCGTTACTGAGTTGTTATCAAAAACCAATTGATAATTTTAAGCAGCATAAAGTTTTCGCTGCCGTACCCACTTATAAAATTCCAGATGAAGTGGCTATAATCTATCGTTCGATAGACGCTGGAAATACCTGGTCTCCATTTTCAAATGGAATACCACTGCAAGCTACCATTAGCAGTTTTGCATCCAGAGGGAGTAAAATCTTCGCGGCTACCATTTACCATGGAGTATTTGTATCCGAGAAAGGACTCAATAATTGGCGACCTGCAAATGAGGGCTTACCTGATCATATCGGTGTCAACAGTATAGTCTCCGTTGAAAAAAAATTGATCATTGGAACTTTGCGGCATGGAACTTTTATTTTACCGGATGATGGGTTGTCCTGGCAAGAATCCCGTATGGGATTAAAGGAATTGCCAGTAAGGTCCTTCATCAGGTTGAGTGATAAATTATTTGCAGGAACAGATAAGGGAATTTATCAATCGGGAAACCAAGGCGAAACCTGGGAGCACGTATATGGTAAAATACAGGTAAATGGCTTTACCTTCCACCAAGGAAAACTGTTGGCCGCCATGGTTGATGGCGCCATGATGAGTACCGATAATGGTAAAAGCTGGCGTTATATTTATCGCGGCAGAACGTTGCATGATATTTCCCATGATGGCACCTTTATTTATGCCATGACTTTAGGTGATGGTTTACTAAGGACAAAAAATGACGGGATTAGCTGGGAGAATGCTAACAATGGATTAGGTACCAGTAATCTTTATACGTTTGAGGTCCAATCGATCAGTCCCGGCTTGTTTGCCGCACAATGGTACGGCCTTTATTTTTCAGCTGACCACGGTAACAATTGGTCACGGATAAAAACCGGTCTCCCTGACTCAACCGCATTTACCACGCTGGAAGTAGTGGATGCAGTCCTTTTTGCGGGAATTGGTGGAAGGAAATCCAGGTGATAAATCCTGCATTAATGACGGAATAGTGAAGGCTTCATTCCTTGCAAAAACGTATCCTTTTTCGTATATTACTATATTAGCGACTGGTGCAAAAAATTCCTTGATGAGGGCTTATTTCAGCCCGGATTGCACTTGTGAAAACCTGGATCATTAGATTTATCAAAGCAGTTTTGACCATAATTAAGCCTCAATTATGAAACAAGCTTATAAATCCCTTTTCTCATTTTTTGTCATCGGGATAAGTTGCTTTTATTCATGCGATGAAAAACCGGCGCCAGATCCTTGCTGCGCATTTTCCGAGCTTCCCGCTACTTCCGGCGTAGCATCCCATGAAGGTATGCTTCAGGTGGAAGGTAAAACTTCCGCTTATTTTTATGTGTTTGATGCCAGTGGAAAGCAAGTAAATTATCAAACCTTGAATAAGTCCCTGACTTTAAGTCCTGGAAAATATCAAATAAGGGTTAACAACTCCACCTATGGCGTTGAAATCAAATCAGGAATACTAGCGAAATGTTCGACGGCGACCCTTCTGGTCACCGGAAAAACCAATGAGTATTATTATGTGATGGATTCCTTAGGGGAACAACTTTCTTATGAGGTTCTGGGCAAAGCCATGACCCTTTTTCCCGCTCTTGTAAAAGTTAAAGTAAACAATACAGAATTACCGGTTGGTGTAAAAGTGCATCAGACAACAGAAGTTAAGACGGGAACTCTGATGGTTCGCGGCACCACAGGCGAATATTATTATGTTCTTGATGCCATGAACAAACAGCTGAATTACAATATCCTGGAAAAACCGCTTGCCTTTTTGCCGGGCGCTTATAAAATTAAAATGAATAATACATCTCTTGAGGCCGAGGTAGAAGGGGAAAAAATGACTGAGCTAGCTACAGGTTCCATTTTAGTGAATGGCTCAACGAACGAATATTATTATGTATCGGATACTTTAGGCAACGCATTAAACTATCAGAGTCTTAACAAACCGTTATCATTCTTTCCCGGCAATGTACAAATCAAGCTCAACAATACCCTTATGAATGCACGGGTC
>JAYSOP010000839.1:0-3955 GCA_043722905.1 Chryseolinea sp. | reverse complement strand
TTTTTGCTTCAGCATTTGAAAATCTTGTATGCCGGTACCAACCTGGCTACCGTCAAGCACGACAAATTAATCCCCGACCACGCGCTTGCCTTAAGCATTCAGTTAAATAAAAAAAACTTTCCCATAGTGGATATCAGCGAGACGGATGCCGTAAGATATCTTCGGAAAGATCCCATTGAACTCAACGGTGTGGATATCGGGTTTACACTGCTGACTTTTGAAAACATGCCTATCGGGTGGGCGAATGTTCTATCCAACCGGGTGAATAATATGTATCCGTCAGACTGGAGGATTAGAATGGCCGCTACCAAAAACCAATAACTGACTGCTACTCCTCTACCCCAACGCCTGTATTGTTTCAATTAAACCCTCAGGTAAAGCAACACCGCTGAAGAAAAGTCCTACGCAAAAAACTTTTTCGGAAAAATTTGAACGGTTTATGGCCAATGGCAAGGCGCTTACCGAGAGCGAAGTAAAAGTAATTGAAAAAAGGATTACCGTTAACAACACGACAACAGGCAAAGTACTTAACCAGATGCCAAGCATACTGAGTGCGATGAAAATAAAGCTCAGCCAGTAAATGCGGCGCATTCCATATTTATTAACCACATAGCTCAGGGGCCAGGAAAGTAAAGCGGAAAGCAGCAGGATACTGACCAGTATGATTTTCCCGTCCGCATTCAGAATACTATTCAGTTTTGTTTGCAGCATGGCAGGGAACACATTAAACAGGATGGTAGTGGCCAATCCTAAAGACAATCCAATAAAGAAAATAAAACCGTATGCCGATTTTTCGGCAGCAACGTTCACCTTCTCCGGTTTTGCTTCCTTGTTCCCACTTAGTTTAAATAATCCTAATGAAGTTTTCTTCAGAGCGTAACCCGAAAGAAAAACAATACATCCCCCGGTGATAAAAGTTAAGGGCGCGCCCAAATAGTCAATGATGTCAACAATTACGGGTTCGAGCGAGTAGATCAGGTTAGAGACAATGGTTAGTATAGCCATCGCGTGCGGGAGCTTATCAACTGGTGTAAATAATTCGATGGTTGAAAGCGCCGGACTGGTAAATATGCTCATCGCTATTAACCAGAAAATAATCAGAAATGGTAATATCCACTTGAAAATTTCTCCCGGGTTACCGAGCAGGGTGAACGCAACGGCCATAAAAATCATGGCGGCAAAACTTATTCCGGAAGATATAATGGGAAGACGGTGTCCTTTTTCAAAACGATACCTGTCGCCTAATTTCCCGGCGATGAGTGGGGTCACCACCAGAATAATGCCTTGTGCCACAATTAACAAAAAAGTAAATTCTGTAAACTGAAACATCAGGAGCAACTTGGGTTGATAGTTCTGATAGGCTATCCACCCGATAATGATAGAGCCGTACAAGGCGGCTAAACTCCAGAGTTGCCTCCACTGGATCGAAGTTTCGAGTTCGGTTTCAGATAAATGACTGCCAGTTTTAGGTAAGGACAAGGTTTCCATGAAGAATAAAGTTTGATACAATTTACGAAATCCATAGCCGGTTGGATTGTCGATGTAAGGAAAGTGGCTATTGTGGTCAATTTCTTTATTTTTGCCGTTCAATTAACGAATAGTCCTTAGTCCATGGCTTTATCCACCAAGTACAATCCATCAGAAGTTGAGCATAAATGGTATAGCCATTGGCTGGAAAAGGGCTTTTTTCACTCGACACCAGACGCCGGGAAAGAGCCTTTTTGCATCGTCATACCCCCTCCAAACGTTACAGGGGTCCTCCATATGGGGCACATGTTGAATAATACCATTCAGGATATCCTCATTCGCAGGGCCCGCATGCAGGGCAAAGAGGCCTGTTGGGTGCCAGGCACTGACCATGCCAGCATCGCAACAGAGGCCAGGGTAGTGGCGATGTTGCGCGAACGTGGAATCAAAAAATCGGATCTCACACGCGAAGAATTTCTAACCTACGCATGGGAATGGAAGGAAAAATATGGGGGCATCATACTTGAACAATTAAAAAAACTGGGCGCTTCCTGTGACTGGGAACGGACAACCTTCACTATGGACCCGGATTACTATCAGGCGGTGATTAGTGTCTTCGTAGATCTCTATAGAAAAGGACGAATTTATCGCGGACTCCGAATGGTAAACTGGGACCCTGCCGGAAAAACTGCGCTATCAGACGATGAAGTAGTTCACAAGGACGTTTCATCGAAACTTTATTACATCCGCTACAAGGTCGAGGGCAGTAAGGATGAGTTTGTCACGATAGCCACGGTCCGCCCGGAAACCATTATGGCGGATAGTGCCATCTGTGTAAACCCAAATGACGGCAGGTTTCAACATCTCAAGGGCAAGAAGGCCATCATTCCGTTGATCGACCGCGCCATACCTATTCTGGAAGATGAGTACGTCGCGATGGACTTTGGAACGGGCTGTTTGAAGGTAACTCCTGCACATGATATGAATGACTATGAGCTGGGGAAAAAACACAACCTGGAAGTCATTGATATTTTAAATGAAGATGGAACCCTGAATGAGAAAGCGAAGATATTTATTGGTGAGGACCGGTTTATCGCAAGAAAAAAAATCGCTAAAGAACTGGAAGCTAAAGGGCATCTCGTAAAAACAGAAGATTACAGCAACAGCATTGGATTTTCAGAAAGAACTGATGCCGTCATTGAACCAAGGCTTTCATTACAATGGTTTCTGCAGATGAAGGAAATCACGAAGCCGGCCCTTGAAAATGTGTTGCAGGACAATATCCGGCTGATCCCACCCAAATTCAAAAACACCTATCGCCATTGGATGGAGAATGTGCGCGACTGGTGTATATCCCGTCAGTTGTGGTGGGGACACCAGATCCCCGCGTGGTATGACGAAACAGGAAACTATGTGGTGGCGAAAACGCACGAGGAAGCGTTGGTAGAGTACGGGAAAAAATTTCCGGGCAGTGCCATTAGCACATTAAGGCAGGATCCGGATGTGATGGATACCTGGTTTTCGAGTTGGCTATGGCCGATGGCGGTATTTGATACCTCCATTTTTACGGATCCCGAAAACAACAAAGGAAATCGGGACCTTAACTATTATTATCCAACCAACGATCTGGTTACCGCTCCTGAAATATTATTCTTCTGGGTGGCCCGGATGATCATCGCAGGTTACGAATACAGAGGAGAAAAACCTTTTACCAACGTCTATCTTACGGGTATTGTCCGCGATAAGCTGGGTAGAAAAATGTCTAAGTCGCTGGGCAACTCACCCGACCCCCTGGACCTCATTGCACAATACGGGGCGGATTCGATCCGCACAGGTATGCTCTTCAGTGCGCCCGCAGGGAACGACCTGTTATACGATGAAAAATTAGTGGAACAGGGCAGGAACTTTGCCAATAAAATCTGGAATGCCTTCCGGCTGGTTAACGGATGGGCTATTGGTGATGGGTTGTCCATGCCCGCCGAAAACCAGATTGCCGTCTCCTGGTTTCAATCAAGGCTCAACCAATCCCTCGGCGAAATTGAGGATCACTTTTCGAAGTTTAGAATTTCCGATGCGTTGCTCACCGTATATAAACTTATCTGGGATGATTTCTGTGCCTGGTATCTGGAAATTATTAAACCTGAATTCGGAAAGCCTATCGATTCTGAAACATTTGAACAGACGACAGGATTTTTTGAAACGCTGCTGAAAACACTGCATCCCTTCATGCCGTTTATTACCGAGGAACTCTGGCACGAATTGAACGACAGAAGTGACGGTGACTGCATCATCGTCGCTGCTTATCCGGTACCCGATTCCTTTGCTCCTGAAATTCTCACCCAGGCCGTGATTGCCTTTGAGATCGTAACCGAGATCCGGAATATCCGCAACAGCAAAAATCTTTCGCCGAAAGATCCGCTTAAACTTCTCGTGAAGAAAACTGCTGCCGTGCAGGTTGAATCATTCTGGCCCGTGATCCGAAAACTTG
>JAYSOP010000838.1:0-2267 GCA_043722905.1 Chryseolinea sp. | reverse complement strand
AGTTTCTGGCAATTGTTTTGGGGAGTGGAATGTGCTTGTCGGCTTAAGAAACTAAAATAGCCGCTGATTGCCCCGCTGGTAAATTGTCTCTGATTAGACTCAGGTTTTGCCTTAATAATCAGCACTTTATGGTGTCAAAAAATCCGTTTTGAGCGCTTTTGATAGAGTTTTTGCGCCAAACTTTATGTTAAGTTAAGGCATGGAATATGACAGTCGGCGAAACCCTTGTAAATTCAGTGGCTTTCCGCTTTATTATATTCTGGAAGCTTTTTTTATGGATTGTTTTCTAATTAATCACTTTCATCGGAGTGAAATTGGGTGCAACTTATGGGTATCAATCCCCCAGCCAAATTCCCAATAAATTGGTGTAAGACTAATAGCAAAAACCGCTTATGCGAGAACCGGTCAAAACTAAAAAATATGATTCATTTATTTCTGTTGGGGGCGAAACTGAAGCCTTAATCAGGTTGACAGAGATTAATGCGGACAATGGAATTGCCTTTCGTGTCGGTCAATCTACTAATTTGGGTAAACCTATATTTGAATCTCTTCCTGAGGGAGTGGGCCAGGGAATCGAGCGGATTTTGATCAGGTATATAAAACCAGGATGGCGATTTGCACTTGATGAAGCTTCGGTAGAAATTCCTGGATATGGTACCCTGACAAGCACTATAAACGGTGCGCTATGAACCACTACGCGAGGAAAATGGTTCGATATCGGAAATCATGATATTATCAGAACCTGTTACAGACCAGGAGTATAGCGGCAAAAAATGGAAGAAAGTAAAATGCAACTCAATGACCTTGCCAATGCCATGCCTCAAGTTGTTTGGATAGCAGAATCCAATGGCGAAGTAAGTTATTATAATGACAGGATTTCAGAATTTGCAGGGGCACGACAGGGAGATAATGGAAAATGGAAGTGGGAAGGAATCCTTCATCCTGATGATGTTCAATCCACCATTGATGCATGGGATCAATCTGTAAAAGAAGGTGTCGTGTATGAAAAAGAGCACAGAATTCAGATGAGTTCTGGTGGTTATCGATGGCATTTATCCCGTGCTTTTCCACAAAGAAATGAAGCTGGAATTATTTCAAAATGGTTCGGCACAGCTACTGACATTCATCATCAGAAGACGGTGGAGGAAAAACTTCATTATCTGGCGGCACTTTCTCAAAGCATTGCGGATGCGGTCATTGGAACTGATTTGGAGTTTAGGATTGTAAGCTGGAACCCAGGTGCTGAAATGATCTATGGATGGAAGAAAGATGAAGTAATTGGAAAATTGATCACCGATTTTTTAGAAACTGATTTCTTGTTTGACAATGGCTACAAAGAATCAAGAACATCTCTGGAAAAAAATGGATACTGGTCTGGCGAAGTTGTCCAAAAACGAAGAAATAAGGAACCAGTTTCTATTCTTGCTTCTATTTCTTACGTCACGGATAGTACAGGAAAGGTTGTAGGTGCAGTTGGCGTAAATAAAGAGATTACAGAAAAGAAGAAGGCTGAACTGGAAATTGAGCGGTTTAAATACATGGTCGAGAATGCCTCGGATCCGTTTATTTTGATGAGAGAAGACGGAGGATTTGCTTACCTCAACAAACTGGCTTTGGAAAGGTGGGGATATACAGAAAAAGAATCCAAAACAATTCGTGTTCCTGATGTTGATCCCAACTACAATGATGAGGTGTTTTTGAAAGTTTTTTCAAGAGCGCAAAAGGAAAAAATACCTCCCTTTGAAACGATTCATAAGAGGAAAGACGGAACGACCTATCCGGTTGAGGTGAATATGGGAGGATTATTGCTGGATGGAAAACCCCATATGTTTGCGATCGCAAGGGATATTACTGAGAGAAAACAAGCAGAGGAGACCTTAAGGGAAAGTGAAGAACGATTTCGGGGTCTGGCTGATCAGTCTCCTATGATCGTATACATTGTTGAACCAGACGCCGATGCCACAATGAGCTATTTTAACAAAATGTGGCTCGACTACACAGGACAAACAATCGAGGAAGCCCTGGGACGTGCATGGAACGGAATTGTACATCCGGATGATTTTCAAAATGTCCTTGATATTTATACTCCCGCTTTTAACAAGCGTGAGCCGTATTTATTGCCTTCAGTGCGGTTAAAAAGACATGATGGCCAGTTCAGGTGGCATGTGTTTAAGGGTAACCCGCGCTACTTGCCGAGCGGCGAATTCATGGGATATGTGGGCGTTGGGTTTGATATTCATGAGCGAACGCTGGCAGAAGAAACCTTA
>JAYSOP010000837.1:0-6715 GCA_043722905.1 Chryseolinea sp. | reverse complement strand
CATCATGTTGTCTTTATTGGCTTTGATTGCTCAGGGCCAAAGCATTTTCCCGTTGAAAATCAGTGACAACAAACGATATTTTGTGACACAGCAGGGTAAGCCATTTCTTTATCATGCAGATACGGGTTGGCAGATATTTACTCAACTAACAACCGAAGAAGCTGTTGAGTATTTGTCGTTTCGGAAATCGCAGGGGTTCAACACTATTCAGGTGCAAATTGTGATGTCACCAGAACAGGCGAGCCGATATCAGCAAAAGCCATTTCACGGTGACGTTGATTTTTCCCGCCCGAATGAGAAATACCACGATCACGTTGCTAAAATTATTCGTAAAGCAGATTCACTGGGATTGCTCGTGGTAATGTCTCAGCCATGGCTAGGATGCTGTAAGGAAGGGTTTGGAAATACGCCGGAAAAACCAATGCAGAAAAATGGGGTATTAAAGAATCGTTCGTACGGACAATACCTTGGAAATAAATTTGCCACATTCAAAAATCTGTTTTGGATAATGGGCGGAGACAACGATCCAAAGGGAGATAGAGCAAGCATCGTAGCGTTTGCCGAAGGCTTATACGCTGCAGCACCTAAACATCAATTGATTACTTATCATGCTTCACCGCCTCACTCCAGTACTGACTTGTTTCAATATGCTCCTTGGTTGGGATTCAGCTTCATTTATACCTATTGGCGTGAAAAACCGAATGACTGGGTTATTCCAGATTTGCAGCCACATGTTTATGAAGCCGCTCTTCGCGAATGGTCCAAATCGGATATTATGCCTTTTGTACTCGGTGAATCACAGTACGAGGGCTCCGGTATTAAACCAAATGATATGGGGGCACCACAAGTGGTGAGGAGGCAAGCTTACTGGACCATGTTGTGTGGTGGTGCTGGCCATGCATATGGTTCGGATATTTGGTATTTCCCTGATAATTGGAGAGACATTATGCGCTATGAAGGAGCCTTCCAGATGGGAAATCTTATCAGGTTCTTTGAGCAAATTCACTGGTGGACACTTGTGCCAGATGTACAACATCTGGGTGTTGTCAATCACTATGGAGACTGGGCAAAAAATAATTATGTAACTACTGCCATTAGTGAGGATAAAAAACTGTTGGTATCGTATTTGCCGCAAATTCAATCGGTTTCTGTTGATTTTGCTTTTTTATCTGGTGAAAGTTTTAAATGTACATGGTACAATCCCGCCAATGGAAAGAAAGAAAATGATTTCGTTGTAAATAAGAAAACAGTCCAGAGAATTTCTCCTCCGAATGGTGAGGATTGGGTTTTGATGATCAGGGGAGAGTAGGAGAAAAATAATTGCCTCTATATATTATTTATAAAGTATAGAAGGTTTATCTCTTTTTGAAAGCATTGTAATCCTCAATCGTATCCAAATCAATTTCCCCTCCCTGAAAATCCACCTCGGAAACATCATCTGGATTCTGTAAAATAATTTTTTTGGCACCCTGATCGTCAGGCAGCCCCATTAATTTTGAGAAATATTCTTTGTCAAAAAGTACCGGCACCCCCGGCATGTTTGAATAGCGGGAGGCGATTATTGGCTTTTTACTTTCCTCAAATTTTTTAACAAGATTGGTAATATTTTTCGGGGTCAATAAGGGCTGATCACATACCAAAACCACCACTGCTTGTATGGTTGAATGCTTTCCAATTAAATGGTGCAGGGCTGTTTTCAGAGAATGGCCCATGCCCTTTTCCCAGGCTTCATTATGAACAATGTCGACCGAAAGTCCTGTGATCAGTTTTTTATGAGCATGTGCATTTGAACCTACTACAACAACGATAGGACCTAGTTGTGCATCTATGGCGGCCTTCACCGTTCTTGCCAATAATGCTTCGCCCCCAATGTCAAGCATTTGTTTGGATTGACCCATTCTGGAAGAAGAGCCCGCGGCTAACACGATGATTCCGGTTTTCATATTCGTTGACTTCCTAACCCCGGGCGATTCATATCAATGACGGGTTAGTTTTGTCTTTTTAGCTTGCAGATTTTGTTCTCGGATGATCGTCCAGGTAGACCTGCTTGAAAACCTGATCACTTTTTGTATCCCGGTGATGAATCGGGGCTTCCCTGTATTTCAAAAATCCCCCCGAGCGGTTATTAAACTTACTCTGTATCTCTGAAACAATGCTCATGGCTATTTCATCAGGTGTTTCGGCTCCGATATCCAACCCGATTGGGGAATGAATGCGATGAAGATCATCGTTCGTCAACGTGATATTCTGTGTAGCAAATTCTTTCAGCATCTTATCAAACCGCTTCCTTGGCCCGAGTATGCCAATATACGGCGATGACGAGGAGATAATTTTTTTCAAAACATCCCGATCATATTCGTAATTATGCGACATCAATACGCAGGCAGTAAACGGCGTAATATCAAAATCGCGATCAATAAAGTCGCGATGGCACAACGATAATTTATCAGCGGTGGGAAAAAACACTGGAGCAATGTGCGCAACGCACTCATCGGTGACCGTCACTTCCCATCCCAATGATTTAGCCAATTGGCTTACTGGCCTTGCATCAAATCCGCCTCCAAATATCATCAGGGAAATGGAAGGTTGAATCAGTTCGTTAAACACCTCCAATTCACTGCCAGCCAACATGTATTTCTTTGCTTCACATCTTTTGGTTTCAAAAACCGTAACGAGATCTGGCATGATCATTTCATCCATTGGTGTTTTGGAAAATGAGATCAGCTTGTCTTGCCTGCTGTTTATTAAAAGTTTATCGCCGGTAAATAATCCGTTGGAGAAAATGGTGGCCAGGGCAAGGGGTTCTTTGGATGATATCAGTGTTTCAAAAAGTTTGATCGGATTACTACTTTCCTGATGATCAACGGGTTCAAGCAACACGTCAATGACCCCATTACAGCCCAGACCAATGCCGATATTTTGGTTGCTTTCCTCCCGGGTATCGTAAGTGACCAGGATAGGCTTACGGTTCATCATTACCTGTCGGGCTTTCCGTAAGGCATCACCTTCCAGGCAACCACCACTAATGGAACCGACCCACTTTCCGTCATCCGTGATAAGCATACGGGCCCCAGGGCTCCTGTAGGAAGAGCCGCGCACCTGTACCACCGTCGCCAGAGCAATTTTACGCGCTTTCAGATCAACCTTATTAAAAGCATCAACAATGGCTTTTTGTTCTTTCATGATTCCCAGGTTCAGTGAAATTTAAAGAGAGTAGACCGATTTTAAAATTTTTCGTTCATTTTTATACCAGCCTTTTTGGTGTGCGCCAATTGATTAATCTGTTCTCTGCCAAACCTATCTTGAGATATTGTCTTTCCGTAACGACATTGGCCCTCATAATGCTGATCATTCATGGTGCAATGCTTGCTTCCTCATGTATCGTTCCCGCAAAATCAATATCATGTTTATTAAAAGTTGTAATCCTTGGCTTGAATTTTAAGATTCTTTCAACTTCAAACTCTAAACAATTCTAATGTTAAAGTTTAAGGAACTGATTCGCCAAATATGTTTAAGCGAAAGGTATTTTACCCCGGAGATTTGAGCCAAACGTTATTTTCTGGCGCCGTTTACCTCTTCTGGTGTTACCGCCTGACCCTTGTTTCCCCAGGAATTTCTCACGTAGTTCAGTACATCACTTACTTGTTCATCAGTCATTTCAAAAGCAGTCATTTCACCGTTGTAATTTTTTCCGTTCACTTTAATTTCACCGGTCATACCATGCAGCACGTTTTTTATAGAACGTATTTTATCGGCCATAAGGTAATCGGACTTTGCGAGGGGTGGGTATACATCTTCAATGCCTTCACCTTGCTCCAGATGACAGGACATACATTGTTCGATATAAATTTCCTTTCCACGTTCCACACTGGCCTTAAGATCGAACTTTTGTTTTTGTTGAAAAGATAATAATGACACACTCACCAATACAACAGCCACTAAACAACTTGATTTCTTCATCCGTTACAAATAATTTTTTGTTAATAAAACATTCAAAGGGTCCTCGAAAAATAATTTTCGTTACACCTCATCCAAATTAAAGGGTAATTTCCGGATGCGCTTTCCGGTTAAGTCAAATAGGGCATTCGTCAGAGCTGGTGCAAAAGGTGGTAAAGCAGGTTCGCCCACTCCACCCGCTTTTTCTTCGTTGTCCATAACGTAAACTTCTATTTCGGGAATATCTGTAATCCGGGGCATTTTATAGGTATTGAAATTTCGTTCAACAGCCATACCCTGTTCAAAATGAGTGGCATGTTTGGTTGCCGCACCCAATGCCATGATAATACTTCCTTCCACCTGAGCATGGATAATGTCCGGGTTAACATACCAGCCACAGTCCATGACGGCCCACACCTTATCTATTTTGATTTTACCCTCCGTGTCTTTTGAAACCTTAACTACTTCGCCAACGATGGATGAAAAGCATTCGGTAATGGCCACGCCATAACCCGTATTTTTTCCTTTGGATTTCCAACCGCTGACTTCCTCCAGTTTATTGAACAATTCGCGATAGCGGTCACCCCACAAATGATTTCTCCTGAACTCGATGGGATCTTTTTCGGCTTTTATCGCCAGTTCATCTATAAAACTTTCAAAAGCAAAACCATTGGTTGAGGAGTACACTGAACGCCACCACATGACAGGCACAGGTGACTCCAGGGGAACATCACCGAAGCTATAATGCGGCAGACTGTCAAGATACGATTCTAAAAATCCTTCGGTTACGCTATCATTGTAGCTTAATTTACTGGCACCAGGAGACTGGTGCCCCATGTTCTGGCCTGCCATTTTTGTTTCGAAGGCTTCTATTCCACCGCTGTCGTTTAATGCACCGGTGCATTGATATACCATACCGGGCCTGAACGGACCCTGTGTCATGTCATCTTCACGTGTCCACACAACCTGAACGGGTGCTTTAATTTCTTTAGAAATAATGGCAGCCTCATGAGGATAGTCCGTAAATGCCTTTCGCCCAAACCCTCCACCAAGAAAGGTCATGTTGACCGTCACATTTTCTTTTGGGATACCAAGTTGTTTACTAAGATCATCCTGGATCCAATCGGGACCTTGTATAGGCCCCCATATTTCGCATTTATCGCCGACTACATTGGCTGTACAATTCACGGGCTCCATACAGCTGTGCGACTCGTAAGGTGTCTCATAGACTGCCTCCACTTTTTTTGTGGCTTTCTCAAAGACGGCTTCTACGTTGCCTTTGGTTTTGAACGAAATCGGTTTGCCTTTTAGCTGTTCCTTCATTTTAGCATAAAGCTGATCTGTATTGTGGTGTTCAAATCCGGAATCATCCCATTCCACTTTTAAAACTTTTCTGCCCTGCATAGCTGACCAAAGATTGTCTGCTATAACCGCAACGCCCTCTCGTTTATGCGAGAAGACATTCATTTGAACTTTGATGACATGTTTTACTCCCGGGGTTGCTTTTGCTGCCGTGGCATCAAAACTTTTAACTTTTCCTAAAAAGCGGGCATTCCGTTCAACCACGGCATACAACATTCCCGGCAATTTTTTATCCATGCCGAAGATGGCTTTTCCGTTTACTTTCAAAGGTGTATCCTGGCGTGGAAGAGGTTTGCGAAGGATCTTGTAGTCCTTTATATTTTTGAGCGTTACTTCTTTTGGTGCTTCAAGATTCGAGGCTTCGGCAACAAGGTCACCATACCCAAACTTTTTTCCGGTAGGTCGATGGATGACCTCACCATTCTCTGCATAACATTCCTTCGAATCAACGGCCCATTTCTTTGCAGCAGCCTGTATCAGCATTTCGCGTGCGGAAGCGCTCAACTTCAATAACTTTTCATACGAACCTCTTACCGTTGAGCTTCCGCCGGTAATCTGACTTCCATATTTTGAACTGTTTCCGGTTCCAAAAATAATATTCACTTTATTTAAATCAACCTCAAGTTCTTCCGCAATAATCTGCGGAACAGCCTGGTAGGAACCCTGGCCCATTTCCGCGCGATGATTAATGATGGTTACCTGTCCCGAGGTATCGATGCTTATCCATGCATTCAATTCAATTCCGAATGTTTCGGCTGTATTTTTATTTATTATCTGCACTTCTCCTCCTGCGGCTGGCATGTAATAGCCCAGTGCCAATACTGCGCCAGACATTCCAGAAATTTTAATAAAATTCCTCCTGGATAAATTTTTTGGTGTTGTTTTCATGACCGTGATTATTTAGCGGATGCTTTCTGATTCATAAGTCGGGAAGCGGTTTTAATGGCTTTCCGTATCCGGGGATAAGTTCCGCAACGGCAAAGATGACCTTGCATAGCGGCATCAATATCTTTGTCTGAAGGTGAAGCGTTCTTCTTTAACAAGGCTGTGGCCGCCATGATCTGACCTGACTGGCAATAACCACATTGGGGTACCTGTTCAGCAATCCAGGCCTGCTGTACCGGATGGGAATTGTCAACAGATAATCCTTCTATGGTGGTAATATTTTTGCTCCCAGCGGCAGACACCGGCATGGAACACGACCGTACCGGTGTGCCATCGAGGTGAACGGTGCAGGCCCCACATTGAGCTATTCCACAACCATATTTTGTTCCTGTCAGCCCCGCTAAATCCCGAATCGCCCAAAGCAAAGGCATTTTTGGATCCGCCTCTACGGTGTAGCTTTTGTTGTTGATCTTGAGTGTATACGATGCCATGATATTAAGATTAATGTGATAATGAAAGTTACAAAATTACT
>JAYSOP010000836.1:0-1905 GCA_043722905.1 Chryseolinea sp. | reverse complement strand
AAAAAAAAAAGATCTTTCAAGTGTTTTTTTATGACATTCAATATGCCAGTTGTCATTCGAATGATTCTTCCATCTATCATTTCTACTTATCATCCAACCGTAAGCCGCTCCCGTCATGCATTTCAGCTTTCTACTTCTACTTCCCTCCCTGTTAACCGTTCGATAATAAGTATTTCGCTGAAAAATAGTTTAATCAAAAAGTCCGCCAGCGAAATATTTCATTCCCGAGTCACACGCGACAGTGACCACTGCATAGTCAGGACCAAGTTTCTTTCCCAACGCGATGGCGGCGACAACGTTGAGTCCACTGGAGGTTCCGGCTAAAATTCCCTCTTGTGTCACCAATAATTTAGCCATCATCCTGGCATCCGTTTCTTCGATTTCAAGGATTTCATCATACTGGTCCTTGTGCAGGAGCGGAGGAATGATTCCCACCCCAATTCCTTCAATTTTGTGACTGCCTTTAACACCCGTGGATATCAGCGGCGCTGAAGCGGGTTCCAGCGCAACGACCCTGGTAGCCGGATTCTTTTTTTTTAGTTCCGTGGCCACCCCGGTAAGCATTCCCGCAGTGCCAACCCCCGCACAGAAAACATCAACGGGCCGGCCGATATGATCCAGTATTTCCTTTCCCATTTCCTGATAACCTTTCAGCGCATCCGTGTTGTAAAATTGATCCGGTCGAAATGCATTACCCGAGGTCGTAAGCTGTTCAACCATCCGCGTCATGTCTGCGAATAGTTCAGGGGTGATCTTTCCATCGACACTTGGTATGACCACCAACTCCGCCCCAAACATTTCCATGGATTTGAGTTTCTCCTTTGCAAAGGCATCTGACGATACCGCCTTAAAGGAATAGCCTTTTGCAGAACAAACAAGCGCGAGTGAAGTTCCAGTACTACCCCCCGTAAATTCAACGACGGTCATGCCTGGTTTTAATATGCCTTTCCTTTCCGCTTCCGAAATAATAGACAAGGCCATCCGGTCTTTGTATGAACCGGTGGGATTAAAATATTCAAGCTTCAGGTAAATGGCAGCACAATTTTCAGGAACAATTTTCTTTAACTGCACCAGGGGTGTGTTGCCAATAGCATTTAGAATGCCGTTCTGCAACAACGAATTTGTTTTCATTTGGATGTAACGCTTATTAAAATACGGGAATGGTCTGTTAAAGTAAAAAAAGTTACGTTATGAATTTCGTTTTTTCTGAATAATAAACAGGGTGGCTCAATGCGTTAGGCTGCAATCGGTAGCCGTCGTATTTGTCCATTGCTCAATCCGTAAACCCACCCTTCATAGCTTTAATAAACCAGTTAAAAGAATTCAACCAACAATCTCTGCATTTTTTTACACCTTGACCGACACCCATTCCCGCGCTGTATGAAAAAGTTAACGACAGTCATCCTGGCCCTTACAATTTTTTTTGGAAGTTGCACCACCACCAGGGAAAAGATTACAGGCAATACCGAAATCACTAAATTTAAGGACGGCAAAAGCGGGGCGGTATCCATTACGTGGGATGATGCCACCATCAATCAATTCCGGCAGGCTCTACCCATTTTGGATAACCTCAAGATGCCGGGTACATTCTATATTAACACCGCTCATATACAGGATTCCGAAATTCCGGCTAAATTCATAGGAAGACCTATTGCCGATATAGTAAAAGAGACGGCCTCCACACCTACCGGTAAATCCAACTTATTCGAACGGGCGTCCGCGCTGCGTTTTACGGGACTAAAAGGCGCGGTTGAGTATCACAACAACGCGGGTACTTTATATGAGAATGAAAAGTATGATGAAGCATATAAAGTTATCGATGAAGCTTATGCTAAAATCAGGAGAGAAAATCCGAAACCGAAACCCATGTCCCGGCCCTCCAATAATCACATGGTAAACTGGAAG
>JAYSOP010000835.1:0-2982 GCA_043722905.1 Chryseolinea sp. | reverse complement strand
GCCACCCACGGTGGTGTAAGCTTTTATTTTTTCCGGCGAAACTTCTTTTTCTACTGAGATACCCAGCTGACTTTCAACAATTGGCTTAAGCGCCAGAATGTATGCTTCATATCCTTTTTCGTCGCGTGTCTGATAAAATTTGCTGATCGAATCATAATAAGTCTTGTTTTCCGGTTTCTGGAAAAATTGCTGAAGGGCCATGCCAAATTTTTGCTGATCAAGTTTAATTTCAGAATCTGTGTGCTTCTTTCCCTGGACGATATAAAACTGACTTCCGCTGGAAGCTTTTTGGGGATTCATTTGATCCGACAAACGCGCCGCGGATAAAGAACCCTTCTCATGAAATAGCTTTGGATTAAACTCTGCGTCGATCGTGTAACCAGGACCACCATTTCCTAAGCGTTGTCCTGCCGGCGATTTTTTAGATTCCGGATCTCCCCCCTGAATCATAAACCCCTGAATGACACGGTGAAATAAAAGACTGTCAAAATAATGCTCTTTCGCCAGCTTGATAAAATTCGCTTTGTGCTTTGGCGTCTCATCATACAATACGGCCACCATATCACCGTATTTTGTTTTAATGGTCACTAAATGATCCGTTTTTTGTGCACAGCCCGTCACCAGAAGGGAAGAAATACTGAAAACAACTAAGAATATTTTTATTTTATGCATGTTATTTAACTTAAAATCAATTTTTACAATTTGTCTAAATACTGAACTTGTTTATGCTTACCGGTTTCTACTTTCAACCATTGGTTGTCGTGAAATTTTTTCCGTACACTTAACTTAAGTCTCGTGGGGACGAACTTATGGTAGAATCAAGTTCCCATACGTAACCAAGTCCTGTAGGGACGGCCTTAAAAAGGCGCACAAATAAATTAATAAAATGCAACATCGTTTTCACACCTGAATCTGCCTAGGGTGACTTTAAATTTCAAACCTCAAATCTTGAATTTATTTCCACCTTTTCCCTGATCTCCAACAATATTTTGTCTCCCCCATTCGCCAGCACTTCAATAGCGATTCCTTTACCGAGTTCTTTTCCGTCTTCAATTGTAGACGATCTTTTGATCTTAATAATCTCTCGTCCGTCGAGTGATATAATACCTGCTTTCAAAGTAATTAACGGTCCTTCCATCCAGGCGTATCCAAAAGACGGTATGCTGCATCCGCCTTCGAGCGTTTTTAGGAATGCTCTCTCCGCTCTGATGCAGTCTTCTGTTTCAACGTGATTTACCCAGCGGTTTATCATTTCTTTCTTCTCGAAGCTAAGTTTTTTGTGACACTCGATCGCGATACTACCCTGACCTACCGGAGGAACAAAATAACTGGTCTCTATTTTTTCCCGGATCAGGTAATCATAACCCATCCTATGAACGCCTGCGTATGCCAGGATGAGGGCATCACATTCGCCTGACTCGAGTTTGCTGATTCTGGTTTGGAGGTTTCCCCGGATAGGAATGGTTTTGGCCTGCGGATAAAAATGTTTCACAAACGCTACTCGCCGGGTTGAGGAGGTTCCAATGGTGATATGATCGTTTTTCAAACTGAACTTTTTATTGATACTCAGCACCACGTCATTCGCGGCTTCACGTTCAGTGAAAGCAATCAGTTCAAGCTCATCCGGAATACTGGAGGAGAGGTCTTTGGCGCTATGAACAGCGATATCAATTGTTCCGTCCAGGAGTTTGGCTTCGATCTCTTCCGTAAAAACACCCTTACTTCCGATTTTAGCAATAGTGACATCCAGGATTTTGTCACCTTTTGTCTCGATGGGTATGATTTCCGTTCGATAACCGGAAGGCCTGATAAGATCTGCCACATGATTAGCCTGCCACAATGCCAGCTTGCTCCCGCGGGTTCCAATACGGATCGTTTGGTTCATATTTTTTGTAATATTATTTTTTGAACAATTTTCAACTTCACTCTTTTAAGGTTCTGGAAAGATTTAATGATAGATCCAGGAAAATCATTTTTGCGCTCCCATTTCTCTCCAGGTGATAGCCTGCATCATTCAACAGTTTGAATGACTTTTCAATTTTTTCCACGTCCAGCACTTTGGAAAAACGGTGAACAAATTCAAGTTCTTCACCCCGGGTGCGATTAATGGCATGCGCTCCTGAATTGTGCAACAATGTTTCGCGCATCATATTGATGCTGTAGGAGATCATATTTTTCTGGCTCAATTTGTCAAGTTCGTGGTATGCTTCAGCCATTGTTACCAGCGAGCCATATTGGGCTGTGAAACAAGCTCGCATCCATTCCACGAAGCGCTGTGTATGATCATTTTCTTCCTGATCAATAAGTTTAATGGCCAGATTGATATTGCCATCAGCCAGCTGAATTATTTTTCCGGCGGCAGCATTACTTACCTCATGGTGCTCTTTCAGATAATTTTCCACCGTATGGTCATCTAATAGTGGTACGGTTACAATTTGTGTCCTGGAAATTACTGTTGGTAACAACTTGTCAGCCGCATTGGTGACGAGGATAAAGAAAGTATGCGAGGCAGGTTCTTCGAGTATTTTGAGGATGCCGTTGGCCGCCGAGGGGTGCATCAACTCCGGTTGCCAAATGATCATGACTTTGTTTTTACTTTCAAAAGGCTTCAGCGCAAGGGTTTTGATTATTTCCCGGCTTTCCTCGCGGGAGATTAGGGCCTGTTTATCTTCACCACCATAAAAATTGCACCAATCGTCCATGTTTCCGAAAGGTTGCTCAAGCAGAAAAGCGCGCCACGATTTTGTCATATCCGATTTCAGGCGTGCTTCGTCTTTTTCTCCATCTACATTGCTAAGCGGAAAAACAAAATGAGTATCCGGATGAATATATTTCGCGTTTTTTGAACAAGCCGCGCATGTACCACAGGCATCCCGATCTCCCTGGTTTTCACAATGCAAATAGGTGGCGTAAGCCAGGGCAAGGGGAAGATTCAAGGCGCCTTCAGCTCCTGCAAACAATTGTGCATGAGCGCTGTGATTG
>JAYSOP010000834.1:0-2960 GCA_043722905.1 Chryseolinea sp. | reverse complement strand
GGTCTTCACACCTTTGCCACCCCTGCGTGTAATTCTGTAGTCGCCCATATCCGATCGTTTACCGTAGCCCTTTTCAGAAACAACGAGCAAATTAGCATCCTCTCGTGTAATACAGACCATCCCTACCACTTTTTCGTCTACAGCATCAAGAGTAACACCTCGGACGCCAGCTGCGGTTCTACCCATTGGCCGCACATCAGCTTCGGCAAAATGAACGGCTTTGCCTCCACTCTTTGCTATTACGATATGATTTTTACCATTGGTCATTGCAGCTTCCAACAAGCGGTCTCCTTCGTGAATGGAGATAGCAGTTATACCATTTGCCCTCGGGCGGGAATAGGCTTCAAGGGATGTCTTTTTAATGGTTCCCTTTTCAGTACAAAGGATTACAAAGTTGTTGTTGATGTATTCTTCGTCTTCCAGGTTTTTCACATTCAAGACAGCACGGACATTGTCTCCTGGCTGAATGTTAAGAAGGTTTTGTATGGCTCTGCCTTTGGATGTTTTGTTTCCTTCGGGAATTTCGTACGCTTTCTTCCAGTACACCTGGCCTAGCTCTGTAAAGATGAGCAGATAATTATGGGCATGTGCGATGAAGAGGTGTTCCGTAAAGTCATCCTCTTTTGTTGTGGCGGCTTTTGATCCTATGCCTCCCCTGCCCTGTGTTCTATATTCTGATAAAGAAGTACGCTTGATATATCCTTGATTGGAAATAGTGATCACCATCTCCTCATTAGGAATCATGTCCTCCAACGTAATGTCTTCTTCGCTGTGCACTACTTCCGTTCTTCGTTCATCGCCATAGCGCTCCTGAATTTCCAATAACTCCTCTTTGATAATGGTCATACGAATAGGTTCGCTACCCAATATTTCATTGAGGCGTGCTATCAATGCTTTTACTTCATTGTATTCATTTTGGATTTTCTCTCTTTCCAAACCTGTAAGTCGCTGCAAGCGCATTTCAAGAATGGCTTTCGACTGAATCTCTGAAAGGCTGAATTTTTCCATCAACCCAATCTTGGCCACATCCGGATCCTTGGAATTGCGAATAAGTGTAATCACTTCATCAAGGTGATCCAGTGCAATCAGGTAGCCTTCCAAAATATGGGCACGCTTTTCAGCTTCTGCCAAATCAAATTTTGTCCTGCGAACTACCACTTCATGACGATGCTCTACAAAGTGGACAATCAGGTCTTTAAGGTTCAACGTCAGCGGGCGCCCTTTAACCAACGCCACATTATTAACACTAAAAGCGGATTGAAGTTGAGTGTATTTAAACAGGTTATTGAGAACGATATTTGGAATAGCATCGCGTTTCAAATCGTAGACAACCCGATAGCCTTCACGATCCGATTCATCGCGCAAATCGCTGATGCCTTCAATTTTCTTTTCGTTGATCAGGGCTGCAGTCTTTTCAATCATCATGGCTTTGTTTACCATGTATGGAATTTCTGTTACAATGATTTGATCTTTACCGTTGGCATTGGTTACAATCTCTGCTTTTGCCCGCACCACCACTCGACCTCTTCCCGTAAGGAATGCCTGCTGCACTCCTGAAGTTCCATAGATAATTCCACCTGTAGGAAAGTCAGGAGCCGTAATCAACTTCATCAAATCCTGGATGGTAATCTCGCGATTGTCGATGTAGGCGATAATTCCATTTACTACTTCTGTCAGGTTGTGGGGAGCCATGTTGGTGGCCATGCCCACCGCTATACCAGATGATCCATTGATTAGTAAATTTGGAATTTTGGCGGGCATTACGGTTGGCTCCGTAAGCGAGTCGTCAAAGTTGGGCTGGAAATCTACCGTGTCTTTGTTCAGATCTGCCAAAAGTTCTTCAGCTATTCTGCGCAAGCGTGCCTCCGTATAACGCATCGCTGCAGGCGAGTCGCCATCAATAGAACCGAAGTTACCCTGACCGTCTACCAACGTATAGCGCAATGACCAGTCCTGAGCCATGCGCACCATGGTATCATACACGGAAGAATCACCGTGAGGGTGATACTTTCCAAGGACTTCACCGACAATCCTCGCAGACTTCTTATAAGGCTTGTTATAATTGACACCCAGGTCCTGCATACCATACAACACCCTTCGGTGAACGGGCTTCAGTCCATCCCGCACATCGGGAAGGGCTCGAGAAATGATGACCGACATCGAATAATCGATGTAAGCGCCACGCATTTCGTCTTCAATATTTATGGGAATTATACTCTGTCTTCCGGAAGGACTGCCGATTTCTTCTGCCACTGTTAATTAGGGATTTCTGGGTTAATCTTGAACTGAATTCTGAGCTATTTTTTTAGCTCGGCAAGATACTAACTTTGACCTAATTCACCTCTTTTATTGGTACCTAAAAGTGGTAGAAAGTCCTTAAAAAGTAACCTTTTTTTCTGCCCTCAATACGGGCTTAATTTCTTCCGGTTTTTACCCTTGTATTTGATCAGCGTAGGATTGTTTTCGCCATACATAGGATTCTGTTTTTTATAGAACGGATGCATTTGACTTCTGTACTCTGTGTCGCCATGAACGTGGTTCATCTGATGGTGACAATCCTTGTTATAGCACTTGGGCAGTCCGGGCAGTTTGTAAACTACCCCGATGTTGATATAGAAAGCATTGATACTATGGTTAATGGTCTGGCTCACTTCGGGCACATTCAATTTGTAATTTTTAAGCTCGAAAGAGGGCCGCATAAAACCCTTGAGATATTCAGAAAACTCGCGCTCAACAGTGACCCCAACATTCGCATAGACCCCCTTTTTGATCAAACTTGTATTGAAATTCTTACCGGGTTTATAACCTCCAACATTGGCATCTGCGGTTAATAGTAAATCGTTCCATCGCAGAAAGGAAACGCCTAGCATGCCAAAGTATTTTCTCATGAAGCCCCCAGGTGATGTAGGTCTGAAATCATCTATGTAATTCCCATACGATATCGGGTGAAACTGGCGCAT
>JAYSOP010000833.1:0-2356 GCA_043722905.1 Chryseolinea sp. | reverse complement strand
AATATGAAAATGCTGACGAATGAGGTTATCCCGCTTCAGGAATTGTTAAAAGTCGAGGCTGTTGCCATCCAGGAAAAACTTGTTTTGGCACCAACGAACACAGATAAAATTGAAATCGTAGAAACATTTCTCCTTAAATTATTAACTGGAGTAAACCAAAAATATTGCCTTAATCCCTTGTTGGAAGAAATGATAAAATTTCACGGTCAGATTTCCATCGCCAGCCTGGCGAATAAATTTCAACTATCGACCCGCAAACTGGAAAGACTTTTTAAAGAACAGGTTGGTGTATCCCCTAAAGTGTACGCGCGGATAATCCGTTTTAAACATATATTCAACTTAATGCAACAAAGCCATGTAAGCAGAGGCGAGGCAGCCTATTTATGTGGTTACTTTGACCAGCCACATTTCAATAAAGACTTTAAGGATTTTTCAGGAGTTGACCCACAACGTTACTTCGGACAAACTCACCCCTTTGCCGATTTTTTTCTCAACCGTTGATTGTCGCATTTTTACTAGTGCGGTTATTAAACAATTGATACTTTTCATCATTAAAAAATATTATGAAAACCAGCTTCACCCTTCTGCTCATCTTTATTTTGTTTAACACGGGTTATACCCAGCAAAAAGAATTTAAATGGCTCATAGGAACCTGGAAAATAAAAGATAAAAATGAATTCGAAGTCTGGAAAATAAACGAGGGAACGGCCGCCCTCTCCGCCAGGGCTTTCAAGGTTCAGGGAAGTGATACCTTAATAACGGAAGTTATTAACCTCACCTATCGCGACCATTCATTTCATTATATCCCGGATGTTGCCGGTGATCAGGGGCCAGTGGCTTTCCAAATTACTTCCTATGATGGAAAAAGCTTTGTGGCCGAAAACCCACGGCATGACTTCCCAAAAATTATCCGATACAACAGGGTCTGGAAAAAGGACGCCGAATATATTGAAGCAACCATTGAAGGCGACGGCAAAATTATATCATACGTGTTTGAAAAGCTTAAATAATCACCCCGGATGCGGTATTTATGGTCTTGTTCAAAACTTATCGTCCTTATCACGCATCTTTCGGCAGGCAGTATGAGTTTATAATCTCATAAAGCGAATCCATGGCAGATTTTTATCCAACCTTCCCCGATGCAGGCAATGATCGGTTGAAGCGATCCTGGAACCGAACGCTGAAGCGCTTGCGAATTGCCCTTCTTATCTGGTTGATATTCTTTATCGCCACCCTCATCTGGTTTTCATTCACTGCCTGAGGTCGACAACGGACTAACCGGGATCAGACTTTTTCAATACTTTTGTCCACTGAAAAAGGCCAGTATGAACATCAGCGGGAAAATAGTACTCAAGAAAGGTAAAGAGATTTCCATCCAGCGTTTTCATCCATGGATATTCTCCGGTGCCATTCAAAAAATGGAAGGCGCTGTCATGGATGGTTGTTGGGTCCAGGTTGCGGATTTTAAGAATCAAACCCTTGGTTTCGGGCACTATCAAAACGGAAGTATTGCGGTGAGGATGCTTTCTTTTCACCCGGAATTACCGAACGAGAATTTTTGGTTTGATAAATTTTCAAGTGCCCTTACCCTCCGCAAGTGTGCTGGCCTCCCTTCCTCCGAAACCAACGCCTTCAGACTCATCCATGCAGAAGGCGACGGGTTACCAGGACTGATTGTGGACTTTTATGCCGGGGCACTGGTGGTTCAGGCGCACTCAACCGGAATGCATGCAGACCGGTTAGCCATTGCGCAAGCGCTGCAACAGTTATTCGCGAAAAGCCTCCTCACCATTTATTATAAAAGCCAATCCACGCTACCCGGCAAATTGCGTGACTCTGGCGCAGATGAATATCTCTTTGGAAATGCCCTGGCGCAGCACATCATCCGGGAAAACAAAAATCAATTTTACGTTGACTGGCAGGAAGGACAAAAAACGGGATTTTTTCTAGACCAACGCGATAATAGAAAATTACTCGGCGAATATAGTCTGGACAAAAAAGTGTTGAATACCTTTTGTTATACTGGCGGATTCTCAGTGTATGCCCTCCGTGCGGGAGCGGCCCTGGTTCACTCTGTCGATTCTTCACAAAAAGCCATTGATCTTACGGCGAAAAATATTTCACTCAATGCATTCAACCCTGAACTCCATCAATGCTACGCGGCGGATACTTTTGAATTCTTAGCAGGTGGAAAGGATGAATACGACGTTATGATCCTGGATCCCCCCGCTTTTGCCAAACACCGTGATGCACGTCATCAGGCTGTCCGTGGCTATCAACGACTTAATGCGGAAGCCATGCGTGCCATTAAACCCGGTGGAATCATTTTTACCTTCTCCTGTTCGCAGGTGGTCGA
>JAYSOP010000832.1:0-1879 GCA_043722905.1 Chryseolinea sp. | reverse complement strand
ATGGTACCGTTTAGCAGCTCAGTTCTTACACCCTGTTCCTGAGCGGCCACAATAAAAAAAGCCATGATCGGGATTACGGCGCCATTCATTGTCATGGATACAGACATCTTATCAAGGGGAATCTGGTCAAACAATATTTTCATATCGAGCACAGAATCGATGGCAACTCCTGCTTTGCCTACATCACCCGTAACGCGTGGATGGTCGGAGTCATAACCGCGGTGCGTGGCGAGATCGAATGCCACAGACAATCCGCGCTGCCCGGCCTCAAGGTTTTTGCGGTAAAAAATATTGCTCTCTTTCGCGGTAGAAAATCCCGCGTATTGCCTTATCGTCCATGGTTTGGTTGTGTACATGGTTGCATAAGGTCCTCGAAGGAATGGAGGGATTCCAGCCTGGTACCGTGTCAGTATTTCAGGACGATGCCCAGCATAATAAGCGCTTATTAGTTTAATATTTTCCCCGCTTATCCAGGACGGTCCAGTGGAAGTCGCTTCACCCGGCAGCTTTTGGTTATAATTGATTTTGGAAAAATCCGGTGAAATCATGATGACTTCCATTTAACCTGAAACAATCCCCACGCTTTCTTAGCCATCTCATCCACCATTACGTCCATGGCATACGCTCCGGCAAGGGGATCAGCCACCTTGTTAAAAAATGACTCTTCTTTTAATATGTTTGAGACATTCCTGGCTAACCGCGACATCATGACGTGGTCGTGGGCGGTATAAATAGTATGAGAGTCACATCCACCCAAAACCGTGCTCATCGCTGAGAAAGTAAATCGGAGCAGATTTTCCGGTCCGGATGAATTATTTTGAGCCAGGGATTCGCAGCGCGTGTGCAGGTGCAGATCAGAGGTCTTATAGTCAATAAGACTATAAGACTGCGCGACCTGAAACCACAACAAGCGAAGGGCTCTTAGTTTAGCAATGCATTCAAAAAATGAATGATCTAATGAAAGCGAAAAGCAAACAGATCTAAAGATACTTTCGCGATGTTCTGATACGGAGTATGTTTCGAAAATTTTTACGCCTTCAAAAAGCGCGTTACTAATTTCAACAGTCGGTGAGGCGCTGGGAATAATTAGTCCCAAAGTTTTGAAAAGGGTGCAATTTTGAAAATAATAATCCAGATTAATCTTTTTGGGAATTGATTCCCAAAATAGCGCACCTTTAATGGAAGCGGCATCATACTCATTTTTTATAATGGCGGAAAGTGGTGCGAGAAGTGATGGATCCTTCATATGAAATCCGACAAAACAATACTGCCACTCAATTTTATCCATCAAATGGTTCAGATTCGCTTTTGCATGTTGACGCAAATCGAACAGTATGCCATCTGCTCCATTGGAAAGGTGGTTTAACGCAATTTCATTTGGGTTAATCTGTTCTTTTACTTCAATGACGGGAAGGTTGACCCAGAAACGGGCTCCTGAAAAAGAATCTTTGTCAGGTGGTAATTGAAATCTGCTTAAATAATCCAGATTCGCAGAATCATCACATTCATAGTAAGGTAAGAATAAAATTTCATCTTTTCCAGTCCATGAAAGAAAATCAAAATCTTTTTCATTCGTTTCAGAGACAGCAATGTTTTTCCAATCAATCCGCGTTGATTTGGGGAAAAATTCCTGTAATACCTTTCCGATAGACTTATCTGACATAAAAATTTCAACTCAATTTTACTCAAGATTTCTTCATTCAGTTGCGTTTAAGCGGAAAAAAACGACAGTAATTTTTTTTCTTGAAAATCATGGGCTAAGTCGCTTGTTTTGATCACCTCTTTTTTCACATCTTTGTCTCCCTTAATTGCACAAGGAGGACCTAACTTCAAGAACTCAGAGCTCAAAATGGAAGTAAGCTGTGGCACAGTATGGAAT
>JAYSOP010000831.1:0-2383 GCA_043722905.1 Chryseolinea sp. | reverse complement strand
ACCAATTTACGTCACCGAATTACCAAATGAACCCCGGTAAATTTTTTATCATTCTGCCCCTGGCTTTCACCGGCTTGCTCCTGGCGTCCTGCGCTACGTATTACCAGAAGCACTATGATTTTAATTCAGAATTTGAAAAAGGCGACCTTCCCAAAGCCCTGGAAACCCTTCAGCAAAAAGAATCACTGGCCAACAGTAAAAGCAAATTTTTATACTTTGTGAACAATGGGCTCCTCCTTTCCCTGTTGGGAAAGTATGAGGAGAGTAATGCGTTTTTGGAAAAGGCATTTATGTTCGGAGAAGATTACCAGATTAATTATTTCCATGAAGCCGCCGGATATTTTACCAACCCGAATATGGCAGTTTACAAAGGAGAAGATCATGAGCACCTGATGCTTTTGTATTTTAAAACAATCAACTTCCTGAAAATGAATATGCCTGAAGAAGCCCTGGTGGAATGCCGGCGGCTGAATATCAGATTAAACCAGTTAAGTGATAAATATCACACCGGAAACAAATATCGTCGCGATGCCTTTATCCACAACCTGATGGGTATAATCTATCAGTCAACAAATGATTACAACAACGCTTTTATCGCCTACCGCAATGCCTGGGAGATTTACGAGCAGGATTACAGCAGCCTCTTTGCTTTGCATGCACCCGATCAATTAAGGAAAGATCTCCTTAACACCGCCTGGTGGACAGGCTTTACTGAAGAGTTTTATCACTACAGGGAAAAATTTGACATGCCTGAATACATCCCTGTAAAACCGGACGCGGAACTGGTATTTTTTTGGCACAACGGACTTTCCCCGGTAAAAAACGAATTGAGTATTAATTTTCTGATCGATCACCGTTCAGAGAACATGGTAGTCTTTACTAACGAACAGCTGGGAATTGCTTTCCCCTTTTCAATCGAGGAGAAAAAAGAGCGGTCTGACCTGCAAAGCCTTGACATTTTCAGGGTAGCTTTTCCAAAGTATGATGAACGACCCGAATATTTCCGAAGGGGATCAATTGAACTGGATAGTATATCCGTACCGTTAGAATGCGCTGAGGATATCAGTAAGATCGCCGTTCACTCATTACGACAACGAATGGTGCTTGAGTTCAGCAAAGGTTTGCTTCGCGCGGCACTCAAGAAAGCCACTGAAATGAGCATGAAAAAAGAAGATGAAGGCCTGGCGGCACTCATCGGCGTGGTGAATGCGATGACCGAAAAGGCGGACACCAGAAACTGGCAAACATTGCCGCACAGTATTTATTACGCCCGTGCCCCATTGAAGGTCGGGGCTAATAAAGTTATTTTTCAAATGGATGCTGATCATGATCAGGCGCGTTACACCTTTACTTACCAGGCAAAAAAAGCCCAGACACTATTTCATACATTTTCATCGTTAGAAACATCTGTGGGGATGCCTTATCGATTGTATTGAAAAGGTGAATACGGGTCTCCGGGCAGTTTTTTTGACGCGGCCGTCAACGCTCAATTTTAGGATGATTACCATATTAATCGTATTTTTAACATTAAGTGTATAGTTGCTAAAAGCCAAAACCTATCCTTCTGAAGCGCTTTTCTTCAATACTTTGCCTCGTCATCGCCCTTCTGGGCGGACCATCCCTATTCGCACAATATGAAAGGGAGGAAGATGCTACCATACCCCTGGAGCATTTTTATGTTCAGCGACAGAAAAGTGGTCTTCGTTCCCTTTTGAGTAAACTTTATTTCGGGCTGAGTTCAGGATATGGAAACACTGCCTTCCGGCATAAACTGGATAATTTTGGTATCGTTCAGCAATTGGATTCCCTTCCTCAGATTTTTCATATTAACAATCCTGCGGGCCGCTTTACCAATTGGACCAATGATGTTACAAATTCCACTTTCTCCCAGGCACCGGGGGCATTTACGGTAGCCTCCGATACCGCGAAAATTGGTTTCCGGAGTAAAACCCTTCACATACCCCTGAAGGCTACTGTGCACATCGAATTTAACCGGTATCGCATTGGAGGCGGGTATTCCATTGATTATACACGCTTTGGCGCTTTTCGGCCTATAAGTTATGCGGATAATATAGCGGGTTACTCCCTTAGTAAATCCAGCATTTTTTTGAAACACTACTTCGGAATGATCGGCGCGATGGTATACCGCTATGATCAATATGTACTTGTCGTGGATGCCAATATTGGAGGGTATAGTCTCGGAAAGAGTTTTGCCAAAGAAAAAATGAGCAAGAGTTTGTATTTTAATCTGGGGGTAACGGCTGAGCGTGAATTTTCAGAAAACTTCAGGGTTTTCGTCCGCCCCTCATATCAGATAAAGTCTTATAAACTCACCGTACCGGAATCCAGTCAGACCATCCGGCATCGAATGGATGGATTCTAT
>JAYSOP010000830.1:0-2169 GCA_043722905.1 Chryseolinea sp. | reverse complement strand
CAGGAGATAGTAAACTTTAAAACATATTTCAAAGGCGAAAAGGCATTGGGTATCCTTGCGGCCGACGCCTCAAAAGATTTTTTTGAGAAAGCCGAACGTAAAATTACGTATGGATTTTTTGAGTCTATTCCGCTGGGAATAGATCGCGCGTTTACCACACTAACGGTCCAGGTGAAAGCGTTCGGAAAAATTATTTCAGGCGCTTTATCGCCTAAAGAATCATTGTCCGGTCCGATTGGAATCATGCAGGCATTTGGTGTGGATTGGGATTGGGAACGATTCTGGTCTCTTACAGGGGTACTTTCCCTGGTGCTGGCGTTTATGAACCTGTTGCCTATCCCCGCGCTGGATGGTGGTCATGTGATGTTCCTCACTTATGAAATGATCTCCAGACGCAAACCGTCCGACAAGTTTTTGGAAACCGCCCAGAAAGTGGGAATGGTTTTCCTGCTTGGCCTCATGGTTTTCATATTCGCCAATGACATCATAAAATTATTCTGAAAAAAAAGCCTGGGCCGCCTTCGTACGCCCAGACTTTTTTAATAATTACTACCCACTACCCACTACCCACTACCCACTACTCACTACTCACTGTTTAGTGCTTACTGCTTACTTTGTCTTTTTTAATATCAAATTCAACCCGTCGGTTTAATTTCCTGTCCTGGTCGCCGCGTTCTTCAACAATGGGTTTTGAACTTCCATAACCCCTTGCATTAATACGTTCCGACTCGATCTTAAATTGATACATCAGATACGCCTTTATGGCGTCAGCCCTGGCTTGCGATAATCGCAGGTTTGAATCCTCTTTGCCCTGTGAATCGGTGTGCCCGGCGATGTTGAGTGAGAAGCCTGGATGATCAATGATAAAATTGGCGAGCTTATCAAGATCCCCATGCATAGATTGGAGAATATCCGCTTTACCATTTTCGAATTCAAGTGATTGAAAAGCGATTTTACTTTCAAGGGGCTCCGTTTCGCGATTCATTTCCATATTCCCATCCATAAAAAATAATTCTTCTATGCGGAAGAAGTCATCTCCCTGAATGATCAATAGGTAATTTCTTTTATTGATCAAATCAAAATCAAAGGAACCATCTGATCGCAGGAATTTTGGAGATACTTCAACTCCTTTGTCAAGATCAATAATGGAAACAATACCCTTTAAGGGTTTTTTGGTTTGTGAATCTACAAGCGATCCTTTCAGGTGGGCAACCGCTTCTGGTTGGGCTTCCATTGGCACAGGGAAGGTGTGCAAATCAAGGTTCTCCATTTCACTTTCATCTGAGCGCGCATAAAATAACTGACTGGATTCTGAATCAATCGTAAAATAATATTCACTTCCTTGTCCATTCACCAAAGGGCCAATATTTTTTGGCTCACCCCAATTTATTTGTTGGCGATAACATTTATAAATATCAAAATCTCCGAAATTCAAGGGTTGACCATCGGAACTAAAATATAAAACGTTGAATCGGTGGTGAAAAAAAGGACTCACTTCATTGCCGCGTGTATTAATGATAGGGCCAATATTAAGGGCTTTCTGCCAGTCACCTTTTTCATCTTTCACAGCATAATAGATATCTGAAAGACCAAATCCCCCCAGGCGGTCGGAAGCCAAAAATAAGGTATCCCCTGTATGGGACAATGATGGATGAGAGTCCCAGCCAAGGGTATTAATGTTTTTGCCAAGGTTTCTAACATTCCCCCACGTGCTATCTGCTTTCAGTGTGGCTTCGAAGATATCGCAATTGCCAAAAGAATCAGGAGAATTACAACGGGCGAAGTAGAGGTTTTTCCCATCCTTACTCAGGCAGGCTGATCCTTCGTTGTAAGGCGTGTTAATGGTTTTAAATTCCTGGGCTTCCATCCATTGACCATTCTCTTTAGTGGTGTAAAACAGATCTTCATTGTAGGTTCTCTCTATACTTTGAATACCTGAATTTCGTTTTGAGGTGAAAAGAAGCAGAGAATCAAGATTGCCGATGGTGGGTCCGTAATCAGCTTTTTCAGAATTTACCCATTCTCCCATTTTCATCAGCACACCATGAGGTGGTCGGAGGGTATCTATTTCCCGCCGGTAAGCGACCAATTCATAATATTGTTTCAAGGGTACATAATTATCTTTTTGATTGATGGTAAGGCTGTCGAATTCTTCCCTGACTTTATTGA
>JAYSOP010000829.1:0-3169 GCA_043722905.1 Chryseolinea sp. | reverse complement strand
ATTATTTTTGCAAAGGGAGAAGAGAATATCGGGGCCCAATTTGTAATCATACTTCCGGTAAAGCATTAAATGTTCATTAAAAATAAAGTTATTATGACTACTGTAAATACACCTGTAAACGAAACTGAAAGACTTAAAAACTTGAATAAGTACAATTTACTGGATACACCTCCCGATGGTACCTTTGACAGGATTACCAGTGTTGCTTCGATGATTTTTAGAGTTCCTATTGCTATTATCAGTCTTGTAGACACTGACAGAATATGGTTTAAGTCACAATACGGTTTAAGTGTTAAACAAATCAGTCGCGACCCTGGACTCTGCGCATCGGCAATCTTAACCAATGACCTTTATATCATTGAAAACGCCAAAGAGGATCCGCGATCTCTGGCAAACCCCCTGGTTGCAGGTGAGTTTGGACTCAGATTTTATGCTGCGGCTCCCCTTCACACTGAGGAAAATCATAACCTTGGCACCCTATGCATTCTTGATAAAAAGCCGAGACTCTTTTCTAAAGAGGAAAGGGAAATTCTAAAACAACTTGGGGACATCGTGATGGATGAAATGAATTTGCGTCTTGCAGTCAGAGAGACAACATTAAATGTTAAACATTTAACTTTAGAAATTAGTGATCATTTGAAGGATGCTGCTAATAAGATAGGATCCTCGTCCGGCCAGGAAATTGCCTCTTATCTGGATGCATCCCGAATGTATTTTAAAAATGTACAGAATCAGCTGAATAATGTCTGATTGGATGTTTTGTAATACCTTTTACTAGTTAGCCCATCGTTTCTTCGAATGTGTTTCTGTGGCGTACGCCAAATAGTGCGAAGCGCGATTGATTTTTCTTTGCGCAAAAGGCTAATACTTATCGTGATGAAAAAAAATTACATTAAATTTTGTAATTTGTTCTGCTTACGATGGAATTCATGCATTCATTAACCCCCAAGCTGCTTGTCCATGTCATAATATTTCTTTTATCCTGTTCCAATCCAGATAAAGCCAAAGAGCACAAAATGGATCAGGGTGAAGCAGGAACGAATAACGATTCCATCGCGGTCGTAAGTTCAGATATTGACGTTGGAATAATCCCTGACAACATCGATACGCCTTTAACAACTTCGCAGGCTAAAATAAATATCCTTCTGACTAAAGGCACTTATATAGAGGGTCAGTTACCCGATTTGCTCGAATTTGGCAACTGGTTTGCTTTAGTAGGGAAAGCTGGGAACCTTTCTGAAATCATGAAAATCCAGTTGAGTGAAGTAAGGGATGATCCCTCTGAGGGTGAAGACTATGCGCCGACCATTTACATCACTACAATTCCTGAAATAATTCCTGATCCTGTTATGCTATTTAATAGTCAGTGGCTATGGCATACTGGTGAAATCAAAGGAAGAATCGAGGAAAAATTTCTTGAGCCTGAAAGTACTTACGACGTAGGGTTTCCTGGATTCTTATTGATGGCTGAAGGAACTTCAACAACAGACGATCAGAATGTAACATCCTATGACCATTATGGATTGATGTTTGCAAAAGGCGACCATGTACAACAACTGTATTCAGACCTATCCTTTTCAAGTAAGATCCCTTCTCTTATCTGGTCAGGGGACCTTAATAAAGATGAAATCCCCGATCTTCTTTTTCAAATTTCTGTAGATACGTCTGACACCGAAGCGAACTATCAACTTTGGCTTTCAGATCCTGACGAAGAGGAATTTTTAAAAATGGTGGCTGAGCATAAAATATATCCTGGTGCTTGATAAACTGTTTTACGTCTTCGGCTTTAGATCGTATATGGCCCGAATGGAAGCAAATTCTTTTTCCACTTCAATTTTAAGATCTTTCACCTTGCCACTGCGGACATCAAACACCCAACCATACACTTTTGGATAACCTGATCTGTACCATTCTCGTTGAACGTGATCGATCTTAATAATATTAATGACCTGCTCATGTACGTTGAGTTCAACCAATCTGTCAAATTTCTTTTGAGTATCCTGTATTCCATCAAGTTCCTTTTGATGGAATCGATACACATCCCGTAAGGTTTGAAGCCAGCTAGTGTCCGCAAACAATGATGTGCTTAATCTTAAGATGCTCAATCGCATATTGCACAACGGCATTTAGATTATTATCTGTACTGACAACAAGGTTCGCAATATTTCGATGAATGAATACCTCTCCTGGTTGCAGACCCATAAGGTCTTCAGCCGTTACCCTGCTATCGGAACACCCGATATAAAGAAATTCAGGATGCTGACCTTCAGACAGTTTTTTAAAATATTCGGGATCTACAGATAGTTTTTCTGCGATCCATTTTTTATTGTTTTCAAATATTCGCTCAAACATATTTCACGCATTTCTTAAATGAGGATATTATTTTCAGGTTTCAGTGCCGGAGGGATGTCATTCATTTTAAACATTTCCTTCAGGTCAATTTCTATGCTTCTGGAGATGGCCGTTATAGGAACATCATTGGCACTTCCTTCAAAGGGACTTTCAGATGACTCTCCAATTTTTTCCATGGTTGTAAAGACCCATGAAGACAAGGCACTGAAAGGAACGGCAAGCCAGATCATGTGTTCACCCAGGGCCTCAAATTCTTTTAGCATTCCCAGTGGAACAAGAAAAGTAAATATTTTGATGAAGTAAAGGTTCAATGTTGAGTACTGGCGCGGATAAGGAAAGTTTTTTATCCTTTCTGACACTCCCTGCTGATTATAGAATTCTACCAGTATCCTTTGTAACTCCATGTGGCGAAAGTCTTCAATCAATCCTAACTCAAGGATTTTTCTTAAGTGATCGGATTGCATGGATATCAGCTGCGCTGCTTTATTACTCGTGGTTATTAATGCGGCTTCTTCTCCATGGGCGAGATATTTTGAAAGCTCCGCCCGAAGGTCATGCTTGTGTTCCTTTACGGTATACCATTGGTCTCTATATTCGGCATTGTGCTTTTTATAGATGGACTCCCATACGCGCGGCTCTCTCAAACTAAAGCGGAGGGCCGTAAGCCAGGCAAAGTGACGATTAATGAATTCATGTTTTATGGCATCCAACTCATTTTGACCAAGCGGTGACTGCGCATGCTTATTTGTAATATAATCTTTGATCATGATGCCCCAGCTTCGGCTGGCATTGACGATACCACCCCAGGATTTACGCG